>JAJXTQ010000452.1 GCA_021783685.1 Pseudomonadota bacterium
GCAGACGGTGCAGAACTGTTCGTTGCTGACCGGACTCACGCAAAAGGTGTTGTAGACCTCGTTCTTGCCGACCATTCTCTTGGTCTTGGGGTCCCATGCCTTCCAGGTCCAGTGCGTGGTGGCCATCACCTGCCGGGCGGCCTGGGTGTGGCAGCCTAGGCATGCCCGGGTCACCTGTTCCGGGGAGGTGAACGGGCCTTGCAGTTGTTTGAAATGACTGTGGTCCTGGGGCGTTTTTGGACCGACCGGGCCATCGGTTTCTCGCGGTACGAGCTGCGAAGTCCAGGCGGGTCTTTGCGCAACTGCGGGGACGTCAGGAGCGGTCCGCGGCGATCCGGCGTCCTGCGCCAGCGCGCTGCCGGAAAGGATGGCGAGCACGGGCAGGGTGCGGCGGGCTATTGCGAGTATCGCGAGCGCGCCGTTACGGCCTGTGCCTCTGGAATTGTCTGCGCACGCCATTCGTGCCTCCTCCTTGCGGTGTATGCCTTGCGGGCATGCGCCCGGAGCAAGTTCTGGTGTCGGGGAATTCAAATCGGATGAGCACTCTCAATAAGCGTGCCAAGCCCTGGTGCGAGCGGGGCACAGCCGCAAGCCGCCGGTCGGTCGGGAGCTTGGTCGCGAGCCGGCGTGGCGAAAACGACATAAATGGCATATCTGCACTCGGGATATGCTATGTTTCTGCCATTCCTGACTCTCAGCGTCGATCATGAGCGCCGCCGCCAGACCCTCGCCCGAACTCCTTTCCTATCTCGACGACCACGCCGAACCGCGCATCGTCATGGACGCCGACTACCGCATCATCGCGGCCAATCGCGCCTATTCCCGGGAGATAGCCCGGGGACGCCCGGTCAAGGGCCGCCACTGCTACGAGGTATCACATCGCTACACCGTGCCTTGCGATCAGGCGGGCGAGTCCTGCCCCCTGCGCATGAGCCAGGAGAGCGGCCAGGTGGAGCGGGTCCTGCACCTGCATCACACGCCCCGGGGCGAGGAGCACGTGGATGTCGAGACCGCACCGGTTCGCAACCAGCGGGGGGCGGTGATCTATTTCGTCGAGACGCTGCGGGTCCTCAAGCAGGCCTCGAGTCGAGCGACGGCGGAAGGACTGGTCGGGCGTTCGCCCAGCTTCAACCGCATGCTGTCCCTGGTGTTGCGGGTGGCGCCGACGGACGCCGCGGTATTGCTGCAAGGCGAGACCGGCACCGGCAAGGAGGTGGTGGCGGCGGTCATCCACGAGACCAGCAGGCGCGCCCTGGAGCCCTTCGTCGTCGTCGATTGCTCCGGATTGACCGAGACCTTGTTCGAGAGCGAACTCTTCGGCTACGAGAAGGGCGCCTTCACCGGCGCCACCCAGCGCAAGACCGGCCTGGTCGAGGCGGCCAGCGGCGGCACCCTGTTTCTCGACGAGGTCGGCGACATTCCCCTGCCCTTGCAGGTGAAGCTGCTGCGTTTGCTGGAGTCGGGAACCTATCGGCGCGTCGGCGGCATCGATACCCTACGTTCCGATTTCCGGCTGATCTGCGCCACGCACCGGGATCTGCTGCAGATGGTCGAGGCGGGGAGCTTCCGCCGCGACCTCTACTTCCGCATCAGCACCTTTCCGATCGCGGTGCCCTCGCTGGCCCAACGGCGGGAGGACATTCCGCTCTTGGCCGCTTCCTTCCTGAAGCGCGTCGCCGGCGGCCGCGACTTGCACTTTTCCAGGGCGGCCGTCGCCGCCCTGCAAAGCCGCAGTTATGCCGGCAATATCCGCGAGCTGCGCAATCTGGTGGAGCGGGCGACGATCCTGGCCGACGGCAGCGAGATCGCGGCGGTCCACTTCGCCGCCGAGGAGCCGCCGCGGAGCGTCGTGACGCCCGTCGCCGAGCGGGAGAGCGGCTTTCTGCTGGATCAGGCGATCCCCCTGGAGGAGCTGGAGAGGCGCTATCTGGCTTGGGTCGTGAACCGCTTCCCCGGCGCTCGGGAGGCGTTGGCGCAACGTCTCGGCGTCGGCACGCGGACGCTCTACCGCAAGCTCAGTTCGGTCGCTCGCGCCGGACCCGCGGCAAAGTCGAAGGCGTCGCGGAGCAAGCGCAAGGCTCAGCGGAACTCGCTCAAATAGCGATGTTCGAAATAGCGCTTGGCCCAGTGGAATAACCGGGAAGACGGCAACAGCCAACTGCGCTTCGGGTCGCGATAGACGAGCACGCCGGCATTGACCGTGTCGACGATGCAGATCAGCTCCGGCCGCGGGCGCGCCGTCGGCGCCCGGCCTTCGAGCGCCAGCAGCAGATTCTCCGCCACCGCACGGGCCTGCAGGTCGGCCATGTGCGCTTGCTTGGGCAGCCAGTCGGGACCGGGATAACTGCCGGCATCGCCGGCGACGAATATCCGCTCGGCGCCTCTGACCGCGCAGAGCTCGTCGGCCAGGAAAAATCCGCCCTCGGACAGGCCCAGGCCCGAGTCCTTGGCCCAGGCCGGACCGGTGAGACCGGGCATGAACAGGATCAGGTCGGCCGGCAGTTCGGCCGCTTCGGTGCTCACGGCCTTGGCGGAAAACCCCGTGAGCTTGTGACCGAGGTGGGTGGCGATGCCGCGCCTGTCCATTTCGGCGAGCATCGCCGCGACGGCCTTGGGCCCCAGCCGCTTGCCGGGTTCCGCGGCGGCATT
>JAJXTQ010000453.1 GCA_021783685.1 Pseudomonadota bacterium
CCGGCGCTAGGTCGCCAATCCGATCGAGCAATTGCACCCAGCGCGCGGGACTCGTCCCGACATCCGCCAACAGATGTTCGCTGACCGCTGAGGCGCCCCGGCCAATCAGCGTGTAGGTCACCGACTCGACCTTATCAACGCTGAAGTCCCGCCAGCGCGGCATTGGCGAGGGCGAGGAGGTGTCGTGCCCACGAGGCAAGATGCCGAGCATGAGCTTCCAGGCCGCATCCGACTCCCGTTTCCGGATCAGGTCCAGCGCGCGCAGACGCTCGTCGAGGGTGGCGAATGTTTGGGGAATCCAGAGCAGGTGGATCTCGCGCAGGCTGTTGGCCGGTCCATTCGTATAGCGGCGCGGCTTGACGTCGATAGCGTCCAGGCGGGCCAGAATGTGGGTCACCCGGGGCATCCAGTCCGGCGACCAAGCCAGGGACTCCAGCGCCCACATCAGGTCGGACAGGTGCTCAGCACCGAAGATTCCGCCGTCGTCAGAGCCGAACAGGGCGCTGATCGGTGGATCGTCCTGGTCGAGGCTGTCTTCGACCGCTGACAGGAAGGCTGAGGGCGAAGCCTCGGCCAGGAGGCGGAAGTCGCGGGACAGCGACCACCACCGTCGCTTATCGGCGTTCTGCAGCAGCTTGGCAACGATGGCGTCGGCCCGCTGCTTGGCGTCAGACACGGTGACCACATGGTCGCCCCAGAGGGCAAGGAGGATGAGGGTTTGGCCGATCCCGTGGCGCAGCATCCCCGAGTAGTCGCGGTGGATGCCACGGACCCCGGCCATCCACCGCTCGTTCGGGTCCAGGTCGAACCGCGGGTCCGCCGACCCCAGGACGGCATGGGCGGCGGCCTCGAAGCGCGTGAGGTCCGCCGCTGTCAGATGGTGGGCCAGCAGCAGCCAGGCGTCGGACGGGGACGCAATGCGCCAGGTCGAGCCGACCTTCTGGAGGGGACTATCGAACCTGCCAACATAGGGCGTCAGGGCGGCGATGACCGAGTCGTAGGGCGCATCGGCCAACTCCGAAAGGCGTGCCTTGTCGGCTTCGCCGTTCTCGTCCCAACCGCCTGCCAGCAACGCGGCCAGCAGGGCGTGCGGCGGCGGGTCCTCCGCCCATTTGGGCTTGCGGCCGGGCGCCGCCGGGATCAGGCGGCGCAGAACGGCGAGGTTGCGCGCGCTATCGCGCGCCAGGGCCTTGGCGCGCGGTTCTGCGATGCCAGCCGCCGTCAGGGCGCTGGCGATACCCTCCCGCGACGGCCGCTGCAACGCGCGGACCTGTCCGCTCGTTACCGGGCCTTCGTCATAGGCCTGAAGGACGTAGTGGCCGCGTTCGGAAAGGGTGCGCGCAAGGCCCGGTTCCAGCTCGGTCAGCAGGATGATCAGAGGCGCCTGTGCATTGGCGAGCGCGCGAGCGGCCGCTGCGGTGGTCGCCACCAGGCAGCGGGCGCGATAGGGCTTGCTCAGGTCATCGGGCAGCTCGCTCAGCGTGGCGTGAACGAAAGCCACGACTTCGTCGGTGGTGGTGGCCTGCATCGACAGGACCGACGGCTCGGCGCGGAGCCACCGCAATACTTCGGCGGCGTCCTGGTCACGGTCGCTCAGTACCAGATCCTCGGTCAGCGGCCACTGGGTTGCGCGCGACCACTCTTCCCAGATCTCGTCCAGCTCCCGGGTGCCCGACGGGCGTTTGCCCAGACGTGTCGCCAGCCACAGACCGACCGCCGGTGTCTGCTCGATCCAGTGAACCAGGTCGTCGGCGTCGTAGACGCGGACGTCACGCCACGGCCCTTCGGTCTTCCGCGCCCTCGCCCACTCGTCCTTCTGCGGCCAGTGTCGCGGCGTGACGAAGATGTAGGTCGCGGTCGCTGGGTCGATCGGCGTGGGCTTGTCGGTGCGCTTGCGGTAGTCGTCGGCGGCTTTCTGGGGCACGCCGCTGCGCTGGGCGCCAATCTCCCAGCCGGCCACGCCCTGGGGCACGTATTCGCTGGCGACGTCTGCGTCAGTCTGGCCGTCCCAGCCCGGATGCCGGACCCCCTCGTCGGCCGGGAAACGGAGCCGGGCGGCGGTCCCGTGAGTGGCTCGGATCAGGAAGGCCAGCAGAGTCGGCAGGCTGACGGCGCCGTCCGTGCGGTTGGCCCAGTCGGACAGGTCCTCGGCGCTCACCCAGCGGACTGGCACGCCGGAGCGGTTGGACCGGGTGACGATCGGCACCGCTGGGCCGATCACTGCACCGGTGGGCAGGAAGCGGATGCCGGCGCCCTCCAGGGCGGCGCGGATGGCCTGGGCGTTGTTGGCGACCGGGGTCCGCTGGCCGCGCTCGAAGTCGGCTACCGTCGAGGTGGCCACTTTCGCTGCCTTGGCGAGATCCTGCTGGGACCAGGCCAGGAGCGCGCGTGCGGCCTTGACGTGCTGGGGGGTAAGATCGATTGGAGAACTGGATGAGATCATAATCATACAAAATATATGACATCAGTCGAAATTTTGCAATTATTCTCTTTTGTCGATAACAGATAACATCATGGCCGAATGTCATAAAAATTATCGCGGCCGCGCCCTCAGCCTGACCCGAGCGCGAGGAATCGCGCGCGCAGGACTTCAAGGCGGCCGGCATCCCGTTGGTCTATCTTAAGCGCTTGATCGACGCCGGC
>JAJXTQ010000454.1 GCA_021783685.1 Pseudomonadota bacterium
CAACCAGGCCACCGCCGCGCCGCTGGTGCTCATCACCGCCTGGGAGGCCCTCTACGACCGCGCCCGCATGACGGCCGGCCAGACCGTGCTGGTCCATGCCGGCGCGGGGGGCGTGGGCCACGTCGCCATCCAGCTGGCCAAGGCGGCGGAATGCCGCGTGCTCACCACCGTCGGCTCGGCGGCCAAGGCCGATTTCGCCAGGCAGCTGGGCGCCGATGAAGCCATCCCGTACCGCGAAACCGATTTCGTCCAGGCCGTGCTGGACCTGACCCAAGGCCGGGGCGCCGACATCGTGTTCGATACCGTCGGCGGCGCCACGTTCAGCGACAGCTTCGCAGCCGTCCGCCCCTACGGTGATCTCGTCACCCTGCTCCAGCCCGGACCGGAAACGGACTGGAAGGTCGCCCGCCTGCGCAACCTGCGCGTCAGCCAGGAACTGATGCTCTCCCCCATGTATTTCGGGTGGACCGAGGCGCAGCAGCACCAGGCGTGGATACTCGAACAGTGCGCCGGCCTGTTCGACGCAGGCACGCTGCGCGTTCACGTGGACAGGGTGCTGCCGCTCGCTGAAGCCGCGGAGGCGCATCGCTTGATCGAGGCCGGCGAGCTGACCGGAAAGGCGGTCCTCGTCATCAATTGAACGGCGCAGACGCGGCTGTTTCTCCCTGGCGGCGGCAGCGCCGCACGGTGGGGAGATTTCAGTTCCAGTTGTCGATTTTCAGGTCGTGGGGCGACGGCTTTCCTCGGCCCGTTTCCACATACTCGCGAAGGCTCAAGAGGAACGTCGCCCACTTCATGCTGCAGTGCGACATGAACTCGACCGCCTCGCGCCAGTTGCGGTGGCCGAAGAGGACGATGGTCTGGCCGTCCTGCTCCGATAGCTGGAAGCCGATGTCGGTGCCGACCCATTCAGCGGGCCCCTCGACGCAGCGCCATCGAACTTCTCGCGGAGCGTCGAGCGCCTGCACTTCCATGACGATCCTGCCTTTGAGCTCGCCGGTCTCCGATCGAAAATAGAATTCGATCTTGCCGCCAATCCGGTCGTCCCCTCGAACCTCCTCGGTCCACCATCGGGCGAGACCTTCCAGGGTCGTCAGGGCTTCGTAGACTCGGATTGCAGGGGACTTGATTCCGATGCGATGAATGATGTCGACCATATCCACCTCCAGGAATGAACAGTGCCGGACGCGCGTTTCGCCCGGGCACCAGGGAACCCATTGAGGATAGACCATGGTTTCCGTCGAACGCATCCGCAGGATCCGAACAACGTGGAAAATAGGAGGGCCCATGATTCCAGGCGCACCCAGGCATTCAGGACACCCTCGATGAACATCACTCCATTCCAGGCGCTCGCCTGCCCGCTCGACGGCACTCCCTTGCATTGCACAGGTTCCGCCTGGCGCTGCGCGTCCGGCCACAGTTTCGACATCGCCAGCCAGGGCTACACGAACCTGCTTCCGGTGCAGCACAAGCGCTCGCGCGATCCGGGCGACAGCAAGGAGATGGTCGCGGCGCGCCGACGTTTTCTCACGGCCGGCTTCTACCAGCCGATCGCCACTGCGGTGAGCCGGGCCGTGCTGGCCGGTCTGACTTCCAATGCGTCGATCAGCTGCCTCGACGCCGGCTGCGGCGAGGGCTACTACCTGCGCGAGCTGGCCGCCGCGGTGCCGGACGCGCGGACGCTCGAGGTGCTGGGGCTGGATATTTCCAAGTGGGCCGTACTGTCGGCGGCGAAACAGGACAAGCGCCCGACCTGGGTGGTGGGCAGCAACGCCAACCTGCCGGTGCTGTCGGGCACGCTCGACCGGGTGCTGTGCATGTTCGGCTTCCCCGTGTATGCGGAGTTCGTGCGGGTGCTCAAGCCGGGTGGCCAGCTGGTGCTGGTCGACGCCGGGCCCGATCATCTGCGCGAGCTGCGCGAGATCATCTACCCGACGCTGAAGCCGGAGCGCGCGGCCGACCTGCAAACGCCGGAAGGCTTCAGGCGCCTGCCGACGGAAACGCTGCGCTTCGGCATCGAGCTGACGAACGCCGAGCAGATCGCCGACCTGCTGGCGATGACGCCGCATCTCCATCGCGCCACGGCCGAGGGACGCGCCAGGGCTGCGGCGCTGACCACTTTGTCGCTCGGCGTGGACGTCCGGCTGACGTGCTTCGAACGGGAGTAGTCAGGATCAACGCGATAGTCATGGCCATGGAAACGCAGGGTGCCATCCATTTGCGCTATCGTCTGCACTCCTGATCCGGAGCACGCCCGCCCCCGAACCATGACACGTCCGACCATTTATCACATCCCCGTCTGCCCTTTCTGCCAGCGCCTGGACATCCTGCTGACGCTGAAGGGACGACGCGGCGACGTCGATTTCCAGGTGATCGACATCACCCGGCCGCGGCCCGACTGGCTGCTGCAGAAGACCCGCGGCACCACGGCGCTGCCTGTGCTGGAGACGGCCGGCGGCCGCATCATCAAGGAAAGCCTGGTGATCCTGCAGTACCTCGAGGACATCTATCCCGAGCGTCCGGTCGCCCAGCGCGACCCTTACCGGCGCGCGGTGGAGAACATGCTGACGCGGATGGACGGCGACTTCTTCAGCCAGGGCTACACGTGGGTGATGAACCAGAATCGCGCACGTCGCGATG
>JAJXTQ010000455.1 GCA_021783685.1 Pseudomonadota bacterium
GTGGCGCGCCGCGAAGCCCGCCGGACGCGCCCAGCGCAGCGCATCCAGCAGGCGGATGACCGCCGCCGGGTCGTTGCAGACCGGCAGCAGGTCGCAGCCCGCCTCAAGCGCCTGTTCGGCGCGCGCGAGCACGTCACCCATGACCACCGCGCCGGCCATTTCCAGATCGTCGCTCACCACCGCGCCGGTAAAGCCCAACTGCTGGCGCAGTACGGTGTCGATCCAGTAACGGGAAAAACTCGCGGGCTGCGCGCACGCGGCCGGATAGACCACATGCGCCGTCATCACGGCGACGAGATCCGGCGCGAGCGCGGCAAAGGGGCGCAGGTCGTGTGCCCGGATCGTCTCGAGCGGCCGCGCGTCGCAGGGCAGTTCCAGGTGCGAATCCCCCCGCACCGAACCGTGCCCCGGGAAATGCTTGCCGGTCGCGCCCATCCCGGCCTCGCGCATGCCGGCGACATAGGCCGCTGCCAGCGCGGCGACGACCTCGGGATCGGCATGGAACGCGCGCGCGCCGATGATTTCGGTGTTGCCCGCCACGTCCAGCACCGGCGCGAAGCTGGCGTCGATGTCCACGGCCCGCAGTTCGGTCGCCATCAGCCAGCCCAGCGCGCGTGCCGCCGCGCGCGCCTCGGCCGGCGCCCGCTCGTGCATGCCGCCCAGCCAACCCAGGGGCGGCAGACGGGTAAAGCCCGCCCGCAGCCGCTGCACCCGTCCGCCTTCCTGATCCACGGTCACCACGAGATCGGCGCGCAGGGTTCGCAACTCGCCGGTGAGCGCGCGCAGTTGCTCCGGCGTCTCGTAGTTGCGCTCGAACAGGATCACGCCGCCGATCAAGGGATGCGTCAGAACCTCCCGCTCCTGCGCGGTGAGCCGAGGTCCCGACAGGCCCACCACCAGCGGGCCGGGAGGCGTGTTCATCCCGCGTTCTCCGTGATCCACACCGGCATGCCGGGATGGCAATGATCGAACAGTTCGATGACATCCGCGTTATGCATGCGCACGCAACCCTTCGAGCCGGGGATGCCGAGCGGCACCTCGTCGGGGGTCCCGTGGATGTAGATATAGCGGCGCTGCGTGTCGACGGTGCCCAGACGGTTGCGGCCGACCTCGCTCCCGCAGAGCCACAGGATGCGGCTCAGGATCCAGTCCCGCTCCGGATGAAGCCGGCCCAGCGCAGGGGTGTGGCGTTCCCCGGTCCAGCGCCGGCCGACGAACACGGCGCCCTCGGGTGCCTCCCGTCCGATCAGCGCGCGAATCCGGTGCCAGCCGCGCGGGGTCTGGTAGCTGCCCATCCGTTCCCCGGCGCCACGGGCGGCGGTCGATACCGGCCAGCGCCGCAGGGCGGTGTCGTGGTTCATGAGGGACAGGGTCTGGTCTGCCAGCACGATGTGCAGCCAGAGGGCGGGGCCGGATTCGCTCACTGCCGCTCCGCCGCCGTCCAGTCGCGATAGGGATGGTGCACCAGGGCGATGTTCAAGAAGCGCGGCTCCCGGCTCACTTCGCGCCCCACCCAGGGCGGCAGCTCGATGGGCGCGTCGGGATGCTCCAGCTCGATCTCGGCCACCACCAGCCCGGCGTTGGCGCCCGAGAACTCATCCACCTCCCAGAGCCGGCCGGCATGGCGCACATGATGGCGGCGCTTCTCCACCGGCGGCCCGACGCACAGCTTATCCAGCATCTCCCGGGCATCGGCCAGCGGGATGGGATACTCGAACTCATGGCGCACGATGTCAAGCGTTGCGCCCTTGAGGTTGAGCCAGGCGCGCTCGCCGGCGATGCGCACGCGCGTGATGGCGCCGCCCTCGAGGTTCAGATAGCCCTGGATCAGCGCCTCGCTGTGTTCGGCCGCCGCGCGCCAGGCGTCCCCGCTCACCCGGTACTTGCGCTCGATCTCAAGCGCCACGGCCATCTTCCCGCACGAACAGCGCCACCGACTCGACATGGCCCGTGTGCGGGAACATGTCCATCACCCCGACCGTTTCGAGCCGGAACCCGTGCAGACGGACCAGATCGCCGGCATCGCGCGCCAGCGTGGCCGGATGGCAGGAGACATAGACCACGCGGCGCGCCCCGGTCGCCGCCACGGCCGGCAGCACCGCGCGTGCGCCCGAGCGCGGCGGATCGAGCAGCACGCCATCGAAGGCGCCGGCGCCCCAGGGCGGCGGATCGAACGCCGCGGCGTACAGGTCGGCCATCACGAAGCGGGCCTGCGTCAGTCCATGACGCTCGGCGTTGGTGCGCGCCTGGGCCACCAGGTCGGCCGCGCTTTCGACCCCCACGACCTCGCGCGCCCGGCGCGCCATGGGCAGCGTGAAATTGCCGAGGCCGCAGAACAGGTCCAGCAGCCGCTCATCCGGCGCCGGATCGAGCAGCGCCATCGCCTGCGCGACCATGGCGCGGTTCATGACCTCGTTCACCTGGGTGAAATCATGCGGCCGAAAATGCATCGCGAGGCCGTCCTCGGGCAGCCGATAGGCCAGCGGCTGGTCCGGCGCGAAGGCGCCGGGAATGGGCGCCGCGCTGTCGGGCCCCCTGGGCTGCAGCCAGAACTGGATCTGGTGCGCCAGACCGAAGGTCCGCAAGGCCTCGAGATCGGCCGCGCCGGGCCGCTCCATCACGCGCAGGACGCGCACGGTC
>JAJXTQ010000456.1 GCA_021783685.1 Pseudomonadota bacterium
ATCTACCACGCAGTCGGGCTCGGGGTCCAGATGCGCCGGATCGTAGCCCTCGCGTATCGCGATGCCCAGCGCCGCCAGCCGATCGCTCATCGGTGGGTAGACGTGCTGATCCGAACCCGTGACCTGGTGGCCGGCCGCCTGCGCCAAGGCCGCGATGCCGCCCATGAAGGTCCCGCATATCCCCAAGATGTGCAGATGCACCGCGCCTGATCCCCCGTCCGCCGTCACGGCCATGGCATCATAGCAAAGCCCGCTCCGGGTCCTGCACGTCGCCGCTCATGTCTGCGTTTCGCTTCATCGATCATCCCGAGGCCCTGAACGCGCTCGTCGCCGACTGGGCCGGCGCGCCCTGGATCGGCCTCGACACCGAGTTCATGCGCGAACGGACCTACTACGCCCGGCTGTGCCTGATCCAGCTTGCGGGGCCCCGGGGCGTGGCCATCGTCGACCCCATCGCCCTGGGCGACTGGCGCGCGCTGTTCGCGCTGCTGGATGATCCGGGCAGCGTCAAGATCCTCCACGCCGCCGGCCAGGATCTGGAGCTCCTGCATCAGGCCCGCCCGGGGCGTCTGCCGGCCCCGCTGTTCGATACCCAGATCGCCGCAGCCCTGCTGGGTCATCCGCCACAGAGCGGCTACGGCGCGCTGGTGCAAAAAACGCTCGGCATCGCACTGCCCAAGCTGCACGCCCGCAGCGACTGGTCCAGACGACCATTGAGCGACGCGGAACTGGCCTATGCCGCGGACGATGTGCGCCATCTCGCCGCCTTGCGCGAGCGGCTGACCGAGGCACTGGCGCGTGCAGGCCGCCTGTCGTGGGTCGAGGCCGAACACGCGGCACTGGCCGATCCGGCGCGTTACCGCATCGACCCGGAGCGAGCGTGGCTGCGCATCGGCGCCGGACGCATGCTCACGCCCGCGGGTCAGGGTGCCCTGCGGGCGCTGGCCGCCTGGCGCGAGCGGGCGGCCGAGGCGCGCGACCTGCCGCGCCAGTGGCTGCTGAAAGACGGAGTGCTCCTGCACTGGGCCGAGCACCGGCCGGACAGCGTTTCCGGACTGACGGACGGCGTCGAGGTCCCGCCCGCATTGCTGCAGCGGCATGCCGCCGAATGGCTGGCCGCCATCCAGGACGGCGCCGCCCTTCCGCCCGAGATCTCGCCGGCGCCCTATCCGTTTCCCGCGGCGCTGGAGCAGCGCCTCAAGCGTCTGGGACGGATCGTGGGGGCGAGCGCCGAGGCGCTCGGGCTGGATGGCGCCATCCTGGCCCCGCGCCGCGAACTGGAAGCTTTGGTGCTCGGCGCCCGCGATACGGCCGTGCTGCGCGGCTGGCGCCGCGAGATCGTCGGCGAAGCGTTGCTGGCCGCTCTGGACGCGTGAAGAGGATGCCGACCGCCGACGCCTGAGCGCAGCGCTCAGGCCGAGAGCGTCTCGCTGACGCGGCGCAGGATGTCAGCGACCTCGCCGCTGCCCGAAACGGTCGCGAGCTTGCCCTGCGCCTGGTAGTAGTCGACCAGCGGCTGGGTCTGTTCCTGGTACACCCGCAGGCGGCGTGAAATGGTCTGCTCGTTGTCGTCGTCACGGTGCATCAGCGTGCCACCGCAGCGGTCGCATACGCCTTCCTGACGCGGCGGGGAAAAATAGACATTGTAGAGCGCGCCGCATTGCGTGCAGGTGCGACGGCCGGTGAGGCGCTTGAGCAGTTCATCGAAGGCAACCTGGATGTGCACGGCGCGGTCGATGTCCTGGCCGATCTCGGCGAGCAGCGCGTCCAGCGCGGCGGCCTGTGCGCCGTTGCGGGGAAAGCCGTCGAGGATGAAACCGCGTTCGGCGTCGGGCTCGGCAAGGCGCTCGCGGATCATGCCCAGCACGATCTCGTCGCTGACCAGCTCCCCGGCGTCCATCGCCGCCTTGGCCTTCAGTCCCAGCGCGGTTTTTGCGCTCACGGCCGCGCGCAGGAGATCACCGGTGGAGATCTGCGGGATGCCGCGCTGCTCCATCAGGAGCTTGGCTTGGGTCCCTTTGCCGGAGCCGGGCGCGCCCAGGAGCACAATGCGCATGTCCGTCCTCTCGTGTACGCCGCCCGTGGCAGCGTCCCTGTTGCCAAAAGCGGATAAATTACCCGCCGCGCGGCGTCCGCGTCAATGCAAGCACCCAGGCCCGCACGGCGGGCGCTATAATGGCGCGCCGTCCCGGAGCGCGGCGCTGGTGAGCGCCGGTCCGGATCCTTCCGATCGTCCGCCTCAATGGAGCCCTTGCATCATGAACCTCGACCGCATCCCCGCCGGCGACAATGTCCCCACGTCGGTGAATGTCCTCATCGAGATCCCCATGCGGGGCGATCCGGTCAAGTACGAAGTCGACAAGGACAGCGGCGCGCTGTTCGTCGACCGGCTGATGTCCACCGCCATGCACTACCCGTGCAACTACGGCTACATCCCGCACACCCTGGCCGACGACGGCGACCCGGTCGACGTACTGGTGGTCACGCCCTTCCCGCTGGTGCCCGGCTGCGTGATCAAGTGCCGCCCGCTCGGCATGCTGAGCATGAGCGACGAGGCCGGCCAGGACCAGAAAGTGCTGGCCGTGCCGGTCGACAAGACCTCGGGCGGCCTCTACAGCCAGATCCAGAGCACGGCCGAC
>JAJXTQ010000457.1 GCA_021783685.1 Pseudomonadota bacterium
CCGGATCTGGCTGCGCGCTACCTCGCCGACTGGCAGCGCAACTGGGCCCTGGGGAAACCGGTGTTGTCGCCATATTGAGCGACGCAGGAATCCGCCAATGCCCCGCTGCGCGCAGGGGCTGATGCGGCGGCGCCGGGTCACGGCCTAAAATTGCGCATCTTGAGGATAGCCTCAGCCTTGTGAAGAAGCGCGCCCATGAATTCCCTGTCCAAATCGCTCGCGGCCCTGCTGGTGTTGGCCGTACTGGCCGTCGGCGGCTATCTCGGCTGGTCGGCGCTGGATCAAAAGCCGGCGGCCCCCGATGTGACTTTCAACCTGCTCGACGGCAAGACCCTGGACACGCCCAATCTGCGCGGCAAGGTGGTGCTGGTCAACTTCTGGGCGACGAGCTGTACCACCTGCGTGGGCGAAATGCCGCAACTGGTGCAGACCTACGATCAGTTCGCACCCAAGGGCTTCGACCTGGTGGCGGTGGCGATGAGCTACGACTCTCCCGCCTTCGTGCGCAACTTCGTGCAGCAGCGGCAACTGCCGTTCACCGTGGCGTTCGACGCCAGCGGCGCAGTGGCCAAATCGTTCCAGGACGTGCGGCTGACGCCGACCAGCTTCCTGATCGACAAGTCCGGCCACATCGTCAAACAGTATGTCGGCCCGCCCGATTTCGCCGAACTGCACCAGCTCATCGACAAGCTGCTGGCGCAAAACGCCTGAGCCTCCAGCCCGGGAGCGTCCGCCACAGCGGGCGGCGTCCGCGGCCAGTTCTGCGGCGCGGTCAGGGCCTGCTGACAGACCCGATGTGCTGCTTGAGATAGTCCAGCCAGAGACGCAGGCGCAGCGGCTGGTGCTTGCGCTGGGTGAACACCGCAAAAATGCCGTTGGGCGGCGCGGCGAACTCCTCCAGTATGGCCACCAAACCGCCGTCGCTCAGGCTGGAGCCCACCTCCCAGAGCGAACGCCAGGCGATGCCGCGGCCCTCCAGGCACCACTGATGCAGCACCGCGCCGTCGGTGCAATCCATCCGGCCGCTGACGCGAACATGCATGATTTCTCCGTTCGCCTGAAACACCCAGCCGCGCGGCTGGCTGCTCACTGACGAATACGCCAGGCAGTTGTGCCGCCCCAACTCCGCCGGGGTGGAGGGCGTGCCGTGCCGCAGCAGGTAGGACGGCGCGGCCACGCAGACCCGGCGGTTGTCCGCCAGCCGCAGGCTGACCAGCGAGGAATCGGCCAGATCGCCGACCCGCACCGCGCAGTCGTAACCTTCGTTGACCAGATCGACCAGCCGGTCGGTGAGATCGAGCGACAGGGTCACGTCCGGGTGCAGGTCGAGGAAATCGGGAATGAGCGGGGCGATGTGGCGGCGGCCGAAGCCCGCCGGCGCCGTGATGCGCAGATGACCACTGGCCTTCACCCCGCCGGCGCTGACGCTGGCCTCGGCGTTCTGCAATTCGGCGAGCAGGCGCTGGCAGTCTTCGAGAAAGGCGCTGCCCTCGTCGGTCAGGCTGATGCGCCGTGTGGTGCGCAGCAGCAGCTTGACGCCCAGCCGCGCCTCCAGCGCGTCGATGCGGCGGCCGATGATGGCCGGCGCCACACCCTCGGCATGGGCCGCGGCAGTCAGGCTGCCCTTGGTCGCCACGGCGACGAAAGTCTCCAACTGTTTGAGTTTGTCCATTTTTTGGCGGATTATCGACCCGGAAGTCAATAATCTAACCGAGGTGCGCGCATTCGGCGGGGTGCGGCGCAATGCGTCATGCCCAGCATCGGCGATAGCCGGGCCCCGCTGCCTTTCGTGAGCAGGCGGCGGCCTGCCCAGACGGTGCAGTGCAGCATAAACTGTAGGCATCCCAAAAAGAGGGGCCCGTCACCCGGCGCGATGCGCAACCAGCATCGACCGACCGGCCGCGGGCGCGCCGGGTCATCCACCGGCCTGTCAACGCGCATCCAAACAGACACCACATCTCACCCGGAGAATCGCATGAACACCACCACCTTGCCGCAAGGCATCGCACTGACCGCGCCGGTGCAACCCGAACTGTCCGCCATCCTCAGCACCGAGGCGCTGGCCTTTGTCGCCAAGCTTCATCGCGCGTTCGAGCCGCGCCGCCAGCAATTGCTCGCGGCGCGCGCCCTGCGCACCGCGCGCCTGGATGCCGGCGAAAAACCCGACTTCCTGGCTGAAACCCGCGCGATCCGAGAGGGGGACTGGACCATCGCCCCGCTGCCCAAGGCGCTGGAGCGCCGCCGGGTGGAAATCACCGGCCCGGTCGATCGCAAAATGATCATCAACGCCTTCAACTCCGGCGCCGACAGCTATATGGCCGACTTCGAGGACTCGAACACGCCGAACTGGGACAACCAGATCCAGGGCCAGCAGAACCTGTTCGAGGCCATCCGCCGCAGCATCGCCTTGGAGCAGAACGGCAAGACCTACAAGCTGAACGACCAGATCGCCACCCTGCAGGTGCGTCCGCGTGGCTGGCATCTCGACGAAAAGCATCTGCATGTCGATGGCAAGCGCGTGAGCGGCGGACTGTTCGACTTCGGGCTGTTCTTGTTCCACAACGCCAGGGAACTGATCGCCCGCGGCGCCGGCCCCTACTTCTACCTGCCCAAGCTGGAGAGCCACCTGGAAGCG
>JAJXTQ010000458.1 GCA_021783685.1 Pseudomonadota bacterium
CCGGTAGTTTCATCAGAATTCATCAGGAGAATCAAATGGCAGATAAACGCGAGGTGGTGGTGGTCAGTGGCGTTCGCGCGCCAATCGGCAGTTTTGGCGGCATGCTCAAAGACTTTTCCTCATCGGCGCTCGGTGCCCGTGTGGTCAAGGAGGCGATCGCTCGGGCCAAGATCGATCCTGCCCGGATTGGGCAATTGGTGTGCGGCAACGTGATCCACGGCGAGGCGCGCGACATGTACGTTTCGCGCGCGGTTGCCCTCGACGCCGGCATGGCCAAAGAGTCCTGCGCGCTGACTTTGAATCGTCTCTGCGGCTCGGGCCTGCAGGCTATCGTCAGTGCCGCCAACGCGATTCAGCTGGGCGACACCGATGTCGCCGTGGGCTGTGGCGTCGAGACCATGAGCCGCGCCGGCTACCTGATGCCTGCGGCGCGCTGGGGTGCCCGGATGGGCGACACCAAGGTGATCGACATGATGGTCGGCGCTCTGACAGATCCCTTTTCCCCGAATCACATGGGCATCACCGCCGAGAACATCGCCGAACAGTTCCACATCAGCCGCGAAGACCAGGATGCGCTCTCGCTTACGAGCCAGAAGCGTGCCGTTGCAGCCATCGCCGCCGGCCACTTCAAGTCGCAGATCGTGCCGATCGAAATCCAGAGCCGCAAGGGCACGGTACTATTCGACACCGACGAATATCCGAAACCCGATGCTTCGATGGAGGGATTGGCCAAGCTGAAGCCGGCCTTCAAGAAAGACGGCAGCGTCACCGCCGGCAATGCCTCGGGTATCAACGACGGTGCCGCCGCGGTGGTGCTGATGGAGGCCGGTGCTGCCGCCGGCGCGGGCATGAAGCCGCTGGCGCGCCTGGTGTCCTATGCCGTCGCCGGCGTCGATCCTTCGATCATGGGCACCGGCCCGATTCCCGCCGTCAAGCTGGCTTTGCAGCGCGCGGGATTGTCGGTCAAGGATCTCGATGTGATCGAGTCGAACGAAGCTTTCGCCGTCCAGGCGCTGTGCGTCAGCCGAGGGTTAGATTTCGACCCGGCCAAGGTGAATCCGAACGGCGGCGCGGTGGCGCTCGGCCACCCACTCGGCGCCACCGGCGCCATCCTCACCGTCAAGTGCCTGTATGAATTGGCTCGGATCGGCAAGCGTTACGGTCTGGTCACCATGTGCATCGGCGGCGGCCAGGGCATCGCGGCGATATTCGAACGCTTGTAGTCCATCCTCGGCCGGAAACGGCGGGATCTGCGATCAGCGCTCCGCCGTCAGCCGCAGAAACTGTTCATAGCGGCGACCGCCGATCAGGCCTTGCTCGACCGCAAGCTTGACGGCGCAGCCGGGCTCGGATTGATGCCGGCAGTCGCGGAAGCGGCAGGCATTCAGATGAGGCCGGAATTCGATGAAGCCCTGTTCGATGGCGCCTCGGGACAAATGGGCGAGGCCGAACTCCTGCAGACCGGGACTGTCGATCAGCACACCTCCGTGGCCGAGATGGTACAGGCGGGCGTGGGTGGTGGTGTGCTTGCCGGAGTCCAGGGCCGTCGAGATTTCCCGCGTTACGGCGGCAGCACCTGGCACCAGGGCGTTGATCAGTGTCGATTTGCCCATGCCTGACTGGCCCACCAGCACCGAGACCTCCCCGGCGAGGAAGGGTAGAAGCGGCGTGGCGTCGGCCCGCGCCGAGATAGCGATCACCGGGTAACCCAGCGCTTGCAGCGGAGCCAGACGCGCCTGCGCTTGTCCCAGGCCTTCAGCGAGATCCGCCTTGTTGAGGACGATGATGCTGGCGAGTCCCTGACTCTCGGCGGCGACCAGAGTGCGCGTGAGCAGGTCGTCCGAAAACGAGGGCTCGGTGGCGACCACCAGGACGATTTGCGTGGCGTTGGCGGCGATCAGCTTCTCGCGGTAGGCGTCGGAGCGATAGAGCAGTGAATTGCGCGGAAGATGGCGCAGGATCAGCATCTGGTCGGCGGCGATGCGCTCCAGCGCGACGCGGTCACCGCAAGCGTAAGGACTCTTTTTGCCGCTGGGAAAGCCGGTGAGGCGGGTGCCGTCGCCGAGTTCGACCTCATAGTGCCGGCCGAAGGCGGCCACGACTATCCCTTCGAGACGGTCGCTCAAAGTGCGAACAATGCGTCCATTTTGGCCGCGCAGATGAAGTCGTTGTTTGAGAGTCCGCCGACGGCGTGGGTGGTATAGCTGACCTGACAGTGGTTGTAGCCCACCGCGAGATCGGGATGGTGGTCCTCGCGGTGCGAGACCCAGGCTGTGGCGTTGACGAAAGCAAGGGTCTCGTAATAGTTGCTGAAGCGGTAGATCTTGACGATCGCGTTGCCCTCGCGCACCCAGCCGTTGAGCATGGCCAGCAGACGAGCCGCTTCCGTATCGGCGAGCGGTGGCGCTCCCGCTACGCAGGGCCCGCATTTGGTTTTTGATAGTTCCTGGGACATGAGCCGACTCCTCAGACGTTATGCAGATGCGCGATGCGCAGCGCTGCCGGTGGATGGGAATCGTAGAACAGCGAATGCAGCGGGTCGGGGGTCAGCGTCGCAGCATTGTCGCGATACAGCTTGGCCAAGGCGGAGACGAGGTCGGAGGCCCGCGTCTGCGCTGCGGAATA
>JAJXTQ010000459.1 GCA_021783685.1 Pseudomonadota bacterium
GACCGAGGAGATGTTCTCGCCGCCGGAGATGATCACGTCCTTGGAGCGGTCCTTGATCTTGATGTAGCCGTCGGGCTGCATCACCGCCAGATCGCCGGTGTGGTACCAGCCGCCGCGGAAGGACTCCTCGGTCGCCGCCGGATTCTTCAGATAGCCCTTCATCACGATGTTGCCGCGGAACATGATCTCGCCCATGGTCTCGCCGTCCCGGGGCACCGGCTGCATGGTCTGCGGGTCCATCACCGTCACGCCCTCCTGCAGGTGGTAGCGCACCCCCTGGCGGCCGTTCCGCTCGGTGCGGCTCTCGATCGACAGCGACGCCCATTCGTCCTGCTTGGCGCACACCGCGGCCGGCCCGTAGGTCTCGGTCAGGCCATAAACGTGGGTGATGGTGAAGCCGATCTTCTCCATGCCCTCGATCACCGAAGCCGGCGGCGGCGCGGCGGCGACCAGGGCGGCGACCGGGTGGTCGATGCCCGCCCGCCACTCGGCCGGGGCATTGACCAGCAACGAATGGACGATGGGCGCGCCGCAGTAGTGGGTCACCTTGTGCTCGCGGATGGCGTCCAGGATCAGCTTCGGCTCGACCCGGCGCAGGCAGACGTTGGTGCCGGCGATGGCGGCCATGGTCCAGGGAAAGCACCAGCCGTTGCAATGGAACATCGGCAGCGTCCAGAGATACACGGCGGCCGGCGGCATGCCCCAGGAGACGATGTTGGAGACGGCGTTGAGATAGGCGCCGCGGTGATGATAGACCACGCCCTTGGGATTGCCGGTGGTGCCCGAGGTGTAGTTGAGCGCGATGGCGTTCCATTCGTCGTCGGGCCCCCGCCAGGCATATTCCGGGTCGCCGCCTTCCAGGAAACCCTCGTATTCGATGCCGCCCAGTCGCTTGCCCGGGCCGTCGTACTCGCTGTCATCGACCTCGATCAGCAGGATCTCGCGGCCGAGCAGCGCCAGCGCCGGTTCGATCACCGCGGCGTATTCGCGGTCGGCGATCAGCGCGCGGGCCTCGCCGTGGCCGAGCATGAAGGCGATCGATTCGGCGTCGAGCCGGGTGTTCAGGGTGTTCAACACCGCGCCTGTCATCGGCACCCCGAAATGGCATTCGATCATCTCGGGGGTATTGCCGAGCATCACCGCGACGGTGTCGCCCGCCCGGATGCCGCGCCCGGCCAGCGCCGAGGCCAGCCGGCGGCAGCGGGCGTAGGTTTCCTGCCAGGTATAGCGGCGCTCGCCGTGGATCACCGAACAACGCCCGGGATAGACCTGGGCCGAGCGCTCGATGAAGGTGAGCGGGGTCAGCGGCGTGTAGTTGGCGGGATTCTGGGTGAGACCGCTGGCGTAAGGACTGCTCATGTCTGCTCCTGTCGATGGAAATACGGTTCGCGCGCCCCTCAGTTGCCCGGCGCAGCCGGTTCGGATCGGCGCCGACTGGGTCCGAAAATCAGCGACTGCGGTGCCGCGTCGAGGTGATTCAGGAGCCGCGAGAGCTCTCGCGAGTTGCCCCGCAGATCGAGTAGCAGAGCGTTCATCCGCGGCAGCGTGGTGCCGGCGAGTTGGCCGCCGGTATCGGTCAGCAGTTGATTCAGGCGCTTGCTGCTCTCGCCCATCGAGGCCACCAGGGCGCGCATCTCGGCGGCCAAGGGCGCGGCTTGCCCGGCGCCGCGATCCAGCCCGGCCAGGAGTTCATCGAAATGCCTGAGGTTGTCGTCAGACAGCGCCCGCTTGAGGCCGGTCATCACCCGCGGCAGATCCTTGAGTCCGTTCGAGGCGGCGTCGAGATTCCCCAGCGCATGGGCGAGGTGGCCGTTGCCATCGAGCAGCCGGTTGAGATTGGCGGCGACGGCGGTGGCCTGGACGAGCAGGAGGTCGGTACGCGACATCAGACTGTCGAAGGGCGTCGCCGCGAGCGGGATGCGGGGCGGCGGATCGCTCTCCGGCAACAACTCTCCGCTGCTGCCACTGTCACCCAACTGGACGTAGGCCAGACCGGTGAGTCCCTGGGTGTTCAACTGGGCGGTGGTACCCCGGGTCAGCGGCAGGCCGGCATCGACGCCGACGGTCACCAGGATGTTCTGCCGATCGGCCGGGTCGAGCGCGATGGAAAGCACCTTGCCCGCCAGGATGCCGCGATAGCGCACCTGCGCCTGCGGATTGAGGCCGGATACGCTGCTCCTGCTGACCAGCACCAGTTCGCGGCTGGCCTCGCGCTTGCCGCCGAACCACCACGCCGCGAGCGCGATGCACAGTCCGAGCAGCAGCACGAATGAGCCGGCGGCGAGGGCGTGGGCGCGGTTTTCCATCGGACGACGGACTAGGCCGGTACTTCGGGGAGAGGGAGGTTGCGCGCGTTGAAGAAGAAACTGCGCATGAAGGGATGATCGAATTGCATGATTTCCTCGACGCTGCCGACCGCGAGTATACGCTGTTCGGCGAGCACGGCAACGCGTGTGGCCAGCGCCGTCACGGTGGCCAGATCGTGGGTGACGAAGAGCACGGTGAGATCCAGTTCTTCGCCGAGCATGCGGATCAAGCGCACGAAACTGTCTGAGCGATCCGGGTCGAGACCGGCGGTCGGCTCATCGAGCAGCAGCAGCTCGGGCTCCAGCGCCAGCGCG
>JAJXTQ010000460.1 GCA_021783685.1 Pseudomonadota bacterium
GGCAAGCGCAAGGTACTGAACATCGTGCCCAGTCTCGACACGCCGACCTGCGCCACCTCCACGCGCAAATTCAACGAACGAGCGGGTAGCCTGCCCAACACCGTGGTGCTGGTGATCTCGGCCGACTTGCCGTTCGCAATGAACCGCTTCTGCACCACCGAAGGTCTGAAGAACGTGGTCTCGCTATCGACCATGCGCGGCCGCGAATTCCTGAAAAACTATGGCGTCGAGATCACCGACGGCCCGCTGGCGGGAGTCAGCGCACGCGCCGTGGTGGTGCTGGACGAGAACGACCAGGTCATCCATGCCGAGCTGGTGCCCGAAATCAAGCAGGAGCCGAATTACGACGCCGCGCTCGCGGCTCTGGGCTGATCGCTACCGGCCCTGCGGACCTCGCAATGACGGCAGTAAATCGTCATTGCGAGGCGTAGCGTGGCAATCCAGGCTGCCCCGGCCTTCGGCCTTGCGGTGCCAGAGGAGCGATGCGGCCGAATGCTATAATCGCCGCGGTTTTTACAGCATCCGGCTCGCCATGAAGACACTGATTTGCGGCTCCATCGCTTACGACACGATCATGGTTTTTCATGACCGTTTCAAGAACCACATCCTGCCGGAACAGATCCACATCCTCAACGTCGCTTTCCTGGTGCCCGACATGCGGCGCGAGTTCGGCGGCTGCGCCGGCAACATCGCCTACAACCTGCAATTGCTCGGCGGCGAGCCGCTGATCATGGCCACCGTCGGGGAGGACAGCGCCCCCTATCGGCAGCGCCTGCAAAGCCTCAACCTGTCCGCCCGCCACGTGCGCGAGATTCCCGGCAGCTTCACGGCGCAGGCCTTCATCACCACCGATCTCGACGACAACCAGATCACCGCTTTTCATCCGGGAGCGATGAACTTCTCGCATCTCAATCATGTCGCCGATGCCCAGGGAACGGACGGCGAACTGTGCCTAGGGATCGTCTCCCCCGACGGCCGCGACGGCATGGGCCAGCACGCCAGGGAACTGTTCGATGCCGGCATCCCCTTCGTTTTCGATCCCGGCCAGGGGCTGCCGATGTTCAATGGCGAGGAGTTGCTGCGCTTTCTGCAACTCGCCGACTATTGCACGGTCAATGATTACGAGGCGAAGCTGTTGTGCGAGCGGACCGGCAGGACCATCGAGGAGCTGGCTCGGGAGGTCAAGGCGCTGATCGTGACGCTAGGCGCCAAGGGCTCTGAGATCCACGCCGGTGGGCAGAAGATTGCCATTCCCAGCGTGACCCCGGAGGCAGTGATCGATCCGACCGGCTGCGGCGACGCCTACCGCGCCGGCCTGCTCTACGGCATCGCCCACGACCTGCCCTGGGAACAGACCGGGCGGCTGGCGTCATTGATGGGATCGTTGAAAATCAGCCAGCGCGGCGGCCAGAACCACAAGGCGACGAGAGACGAGATCGGCGCGCGCTATCTGACGGCATTCGGACACTCAATCTGGTGAGGACATAGTTATGAAAACGACAATCGCATTGACCACCTGCGCGGCCATCCTCCTCGGCGGCTGCGCCACCGCCCCTTCCGCCGACACTTATTCGCAAGGCCAGGTGCAGCGCGAGATGAGCGTACGCATGGGGGTGGTGGAAAGCGTCCGCCCGGTGACCCTGGAAGGCAGTCCGTCCGGCGCCGGCACTCTAGTGGGCGGCGCGCTCGGCGGTATCGCCGGCAGCAACATCGGTGGCGGCAACCGCGGTTCTGCGGTCGGCAGCATCCTCGGCGCGGTCGGTGGTGCCATTGCCGGAAACGCCATCGAAGAGAGTGCTGCCAAAAAGCCCGGTCTCGAAATCACCGTCCGCTTCGACAACGGCACGATGAGCGCCATCACCCAGGCAGCCGACGAACAGTTCCGCCCCGGCGACCGGGTGCGGGTGCTCTCTGGTGGTGGCGTCACGCGCGTCACGCACTGACCGCCGGGCTTCGCTGCGGCCCGCAGCAGAGCTGTCATCGAAGCTTAACGGCGCCGCAATCCGGGCGCAATTCGGATTTCCTAAAGTTCATCAAACCAACTAGGGGAAACCGATGAGCCACCTTCATACTGCAGAGCAGACCCGGAGCCGCGGCCCCAGACTCCACGTTACCCTCGCCACCTGCGAGAGCGAGATCCTGGCAGCGCAGAAGTTGCGCTACCGAATCTTTGCCGAGGAACTGGGTGCCCGCCTGCCGACGCGGATCGCGGGCGTTGATCGCGACCTGTTCGACCCTCACTGCGAGCACTTGATCGTACGCGACGAGGAGAGCGGCCGCATCGTCGGCACCTACCGCATCCTGTCGCCCGAGGCGGCTATGCGCGTCGGCAGCTATTATTCGGAGAGCGAATTCGACTTGACCCGCCTCGCCCATCTTCGGCCGCACACCGTCGAGGTCGGCCGCTCCTGCATAGACCCGAACTACCGCAGCGGCGCCGTCATCAGCCTGCTCTGGGCCGGTCTCGCCCGCTACATGCTGAGCAATGGCCACGAGTACCTGATCGGCTGCGCCAGCATCGGCATGAATGACGGCGGTCACAACGCCGCGGCGATCTACAATAGCCTGTCGCCGCAATTGTCGCCGCTTGAGTATCGCGTGTTCCCTCGCTGCCCGCTGC
>JAJXTQ010000461.1 GCA_021783685.1 Pseudomonadota bacterium
CCCGAGCGGCGAGCTGGCGGCGTGCTTCGGCAGCCTCGTACAAAATCTGGAGCGTTGCCGCGAGGGCCTGGAGGCAGCACTGGAAAAAACGGAATTCCCGCTCCCCCGGCCGGAACTCGAAGCGCATTTCCAGGCAGTCGGCCAATGGCTCGGCCGCGCCGAGGGGATCGCGCGGCTGTGGCGGGCCATGGCCGAGCCCGACCTGCCCGCTGCCCCACCGCTGGCGCGCTGGGTGGCGCGCGAGGCGAATGGCGAGCTGCGGGTCGTCATCACGCCGGTCAGCGCCGGGCATACACTTGCCGAGCAGCTCTGGTCGCGCTGCCATGCGGCGGTGCTGACCTCTGCCACGCTGCGGTCGCTGGGCAGTTTCGACCGCCTGCGGCTGGATACGGGCATTCCGGAAGGCAGTGCCACCCATGCGCTGGCGGGCGGCTTCGACTACCGGCGGCGTGCCGTGCTGGCAATTCCGGCGGAGGCGGTCGATGGCGGCGACAATGAAGCCCACACCGCGGCGGTGAGCGCCCTGCTGCCGGCGCTGCTGGGCATGGAGTCCGGCGCCAGCCTGGTGCTGTTCGCCTCGCGACAGCAACTGGAGCGGGTGCGCGAGGCCTTGCCCGCGACGGTGGTGGAATGCCTGCTGGTGCAAGGCGAACTGCCGGTGGCGGAGATCATCGCCCGCCATCGGGAGCGCGTTGATCGCGGCGAGCGCAGCGTGATCTTCGGTCTGGCGAGCTTTGCCGAGGGTATCGATCTGCCGGGCGATTACTGCCGTCACGTGATCATCGCCAAACTGCCGTTCGCGGTCCCCGACGATCCGGTGCAGGAGGCCCGTGCGGAGTGGATCCAGGCCGGCGGCGGCAACGCCTTTCGCACCCTGTCGCTCGCCGATGCCTGCCTGCGTCTGGTGCAGGCCTGCGGACGCCTGTTGCGCACGGAGGCTGACAGCGGCCGGGTTACCATTCTGGATCGGCGGCTGATCTCGAAAAGTTACGGGCGTGAACTGCTGGCGGCGCTGCCGCCCTTCGGGCGGGACTGATTCAGCCGCGCGTGGCCTGGTTCACTGGCGGCGCAATCGTGATACCGAGCAGGGCGGCGCGCGCGCCTGCCGCGCGACAGATGCCGTCGACATCCAGTCCCACCCGCGTCAACTGCGCGCTCCGGGTGTCGTGCTCGATGAAGGCGTCGGGTAACCCCAGATGCAGGATGGGGCTGGTGCGGCCGCAAGCCGCCAGGTACTCGGCGACGCCGGCCCCGGCGCCACCTGCGATGACATTGTCTTCCACGGTGATCAGCAACTGGTGAGCGTCCGCCAGTTGCGCAATCAGCTCGACATCCAGGGGCTTCACGAAACGCATGTCCGCGACACTGGCATCCAGGCGCTCGGCCGCCGCCATTACGGTAGGCAGCAGGGCGCCGAAATTGAGTAGCGCGATGGCGCGCCCGCTGCGGCATCGGCGGCCGTAGCCGATGGGTAGCGGCTCCAGGCCGGGATCGACGGCGACGCCCGGGCCGGTGCCGCGCGGGTAGCGCACCGCCGCCGGACCCGGATGCCGAAAGCCGGTATTGAGCAGCTGGCGGGTCTCGTTTTCGTCGGACGGCGCCATCACGATCAGGTTGGGGATGCAGCGCAGATAGCTCAGGTCGAAGCTGCCGGCGTGGGTGGGGCCGTCTTCGCCCACCAGCCCGGCGCGGTCGATGGCGAACAGCACATCGAGATTCTGCAAGGCGACATCATGGATGAGCTGGTCGTAGGCGCGCTGCAGGAAGGTGGAGTAGATCGCCACCACGGGTTTCATCCCCGCGCAGGCGAGGCCGGCGGCCAGGGTGACGGCGTGTTGCTCGGCGATTGCGACATCCTGAAAGCGCTCGGGAAAGCGCTGGGCGAATTCGATCATCCCCGAACCCTCGGTCATCGCCGGGGTGATGCCCACCAGACGTGGTTCCGCGCTGGCCATGTCGCACAGCCAGGCGCCGAACAGATCCTGGTACTTGGGTTTGCCGGGCGCGGGGGGTTTGCGGGGCGCGGGCGGGACCGGCGGCGCCGTCGGTTCGAGCTTGGTCAGCGCGTGGTAGCCGATGGGGTCGGCCTCGGCGGGGAGAAAACCCTTGCCCTTGACGGTGGCGACATGGAGCAGCACCGGACCCGTCACCTGCTTGAGGTTGGTCAGGGTGTTTACCAGGAGCGGCAGGTTGTGGCCGTCGATGGGGCCGATATAGGTGAAACCGAGCTCCTCGAACACGATGCCGGGCGCGACCAGAGCTTTCATCAACTCCTCGGTCTTGCGCACCAGGGTCGCGGTGGAGGGAAAGGCTTTCAGTACGCGCTTGCCGGCCTCGCGCACCCAGTTGTAGATCCGGCTCGACCACAGCTTGGAAAAATAGGTGGAGAGTCCTCCCACATTGCGGGAGATCGACATCTGGTTATCGTTCAGCACCACCAGGAGGTCGAGGTCCAGGTGGGCGCTGTGATTCAGTGCTTCGAAAGCCATGCCGGCGGTCATCGCACCGTCGCCGATCACGGCGATGGCGCGCCGGTCGCTGCCCGCCAGGTGCGCGGCAAGCGCCATGCCCAGGGCGGCACTGATTGAGGTGCTGGAATGGCCGACGCCGAAGGTGTC
>JAJXTQ010000462.1 GCA_021783685.1 Pseudomonadota bacterium
ATCGACCTGGCTGACGTCGGCGACCTTGGCAGTGATGGCGTTGACGTAGTTGCGTCCAAACAGCCGCACCTGGGCGGTGGTGAGCGGCACGAAGACCACATCGTCCTGATCGCCGCCCCAGGCCGTGGCTCCCTTCTCGCCCATCACGCCGATAATCTGGAAGGGCACGTTCTTGATCAGCAGGTAGCGGCCCACCGGATCGTCGCCGGCCGGAAACAGCAGTCGCGCCACGGTCGCGCCGAGCACGGCTACCGGCGCATAGCTGCGGGCGTCGCCGCCCGTGAAAAAAGAACCCTGCACCAGGGGCCAGTCGCGCAGCGCAGGCAGATCGGTGCCGACTCCGTTGATTGTGGTGGCATAGTCCATCGCGCCGATGCGCGCGGTGAGCCGGCCGTTGCGCTCCGGCACCACCAGCTCTACACCGGGCAATGCGGCGATGGCGGCGGCGTCCTGCGGCGTGAGGGTGACGATGTCGCCGCCGCCGCGGATGCCCGGCGCGCCGGGCCGGATCATCAGCAGATTGGTGCCCATCGCACTGATCTGCTCCATCACACGCTGTTTGCTGCCCTCCCCGACCGCCAGCATGACCACCACCGACACCACGCCGATGACGATGCCCAGCAGTGTCAGCGCCGTGCGCAGGGCGTTGGTGCGCAGCGCGCGCAGCGCCACCTTGGCGGCTTCCGCCAGCTCCGGAATGATCCCACCGCCATCGGCAGGATGGTGTTCGGTCGCCACGGTGGCAGCCGCCCGCTGCGGTGGCTGGTCGGCGACGATGCGACCGTCGGCGATCCGCACGATGCGCTGGGCATGGGCGGCCACCTCGGCGTCGTGGGTGATCAGCACGATGGTGCGACCCTCGGCGTGCAACTGGCGGAGCAGTGTCATCAGCTCGGCGCTGGTGCGGCTGTCCAGGGCGCCGGTGGGTTCGTCGGCCAGCACCACCCGCGGATCGTTGATCAGCGCGCGGGCAATGGCGACCCGCTGCTGCTGGCCGCCGGAAAGCTGGCTCGGCAGGTGGCCGGCGCGGTCAGTCATGCCGAGTCGGGCCAGCAGCTCGGCCGCGCGGGCACTGCGCCGAGTCCGCGGCACACCGGCGTAGATGGCCGGCATCGCCACGTTTTCCGCGGCGCTCGACCCGGCCAGCAGGTTGTAGCGCTGGAATACGAAACCGAAAGTCTCACGGCGCAGGGCGGCGAGCGCGTCAGGGGAAAGGTCACCCACTGAATGGCCGAGGATCAGATAGTCGCCGGCGTCGGGATGATCGAGACAGCCGATCACGTTCATCAATGTGCTCTTGCCGGAGCCGGACGGGCCCATGATGGCGACGAATTCCCCGGGCCAGATCGTCAGGGAGATATCCTCGAGGGCCCGCACTTCGGTATCCCCGGCCAGGAAGCGCCGGGTCACGCCGCGCAGCTCCAGGAGCGGGATATCCGCTTCGTTCATAGACCCCACCGCGGCGCGGCGGGTTTGGCTTTCGCGGCGGGCAGGACCACCTCGTCGTCCAGCGCCAGGCCGGCGCGAATCTCGGCCAGGGAGCGCGTCACAATGCCCACCTGCACCACGGTGGGTACCGCGCGGCCCTCGAGGTAACGGCGCACTTCATAGGCCTGACCCTGTACCCCGTCCTGCTCGGGCCGACGCCGGCCCAGCGCGGCGGCGGGAATCACCAGCGCCTGCTCGGCGCGTGCCACCAGAAAATACATCTGGGTGCTCATGCCGTTCATCAGTTCGCCATCGCTGTTGTCCACGTCGGCCAGCACGTTGTAGAGCACCACGTCGTTGATGACTTCCGGAGAGGGCAGTATCTGGCGTACCACCGCCTCCCAGCGCCGCTCCAGCGACCCCAGGATGGTGAACGACACCGCCATACCCGGCTTTACCCGCGGCACATCGGCTTCGGCCACCTGGGCGCGTACCGTCATGGTGCGCAGATCGGCGATCTGCAGGATGACCGGCGCGATCTGGTTCGCGTTGAGGGTCTGTCCTTCGCGCGCAGTCTGGCTCGCCACCGTGCCATCCATGGGCGCATAGATGCGGGTGTAACTGAGGTTGGTCTCGTCGCCGGACAGGGTGGAGCGGGCTTCATCGATCTGGGCTCGCAGTGAGTTGGCGCGCGCCTGTACCTCATGCAGCGCCGATTCGCTTTGTTCAAGGACTTCCCGGCTGACGGCGTGCTCCCCGATCAGCCGGTGATTGCGCTCCAGCACCTGGCGGGCGAAGACCGTCTGGGCTTCCTGTTCCGCCAGTTGGGCGGCGAGCGAAGCGAGACGGGCGCGATCCGCTTCGACCCGGGAAGCATAGATGCGCGGATCGATCTCGGCGATGAGCTGGCCGCGGGTGACCGTGTCGCCGATCTGCACATGCAGGCGGCTGAGCTGGCCCGAGACCTGGGCGCCCACGTCGACGTATTCCTTGGGTTCGAGCTTGCCCTGCGCGGTGATGGTCTCTTCGAGGTCGGCGCGTTCCACCCGCGCCCTGGACAGCTCCGGAGCGCCGGCGCCATGCAGCGCCCGGTAACCCCAGGCGGCGAGGAGAATCGCCAGGATGACCGCGGCAAGCCAAAGGCTCCGGTTACGCAACTTCATTCACTGCTCTCCAGATCGCGGTGCG
>JAJXTQ010000463.1 GCA_021783685.1 Pseudomonadota bacterium
GACCGCGGGCGTGATCCCGGCCTGCAAAGACGGCGGCAAGGCCCGTGCGATGGCGGCCAGTTCCTCGGCCACCAGCGTGCCCAAGGCATCCTGGGCGGCGCCGCTGTCCGTGTCGCCATCGTGTCCGTAGGCATGTCCCAGCCATTGGTCGCGGCTGGCGAGCATGGACTCCAGCAGCGACTGCAAACGGTTCCCGTCATTGTCGAAATATTCCAATATCCGGGAAATGATTTCCCCCGTCTCGCCCTCGTCTTCCAGCATCTCCAGGGTATTGCGGGCGGCCTGGCGGTAATGGAGTTCGTTGTCGCTGCTGATCGCGGGCTGGCTGCCGAAGCGGGAGAGCAGGGGCATCTGCCGCGCCAGTCTGCCGCAGAGGGCGTCGAGCGTGGTGACTTGCAGTCGTCCGGGCTGCAGCAGCAGACCCCATTGCCGCTCGGCGTCGACGGCCAGCACCCTTTTGCCGAGATCGAAGGTGATCTGTCGGTGGGGCTTGTCGTCGCCGGGACGCTGGCCGCCGGCGAGCGTCAGGCTCTCGAAAATCCGGGTGCGCATTTCGGCGGCGGCCTTGTTGGTGAAGGTCAGGGCGACGATTTCTTCCGGCTCCCCGACCGTCGCCAGCAGCGCCAGATAGCGCTGGGTCAGCAGTTCCGTCTTGCCGGCGCCGGCCGGCGCTTCGATGATGAAGGAAGCCCGGGGATCGATGGCCAGTCTGCGATTTTCGGCATCCAGGGCCAGCAGGTCGGGGGAAGTCGTCTGGGTCGGCGGCATCGGCGGTATCAATTCTCGGGAAGTGCAGCGTTTTCCAATTGCATTTTCCGTTCCGCCAGTCTCAGCAGGGGCAGCACGTCGCAATAGCGCAGGCTTTGCTCGTCTTCGAAGCGGACGCCGGCGTCGCCGGCCTTGAGCTCCCGGGCGATGGCGTGGATGCGTTCATGCCAGTGGTGAATGACGCTGGCCCAGTCGGGGAAGGCGGCTTGCGGGAAGAGCCTGCGCCCGGCCTTGCTGTTGAGGACCGTGATCTTGGGCAGCAAGTCCTGGTCTGCTCCGAGGCCCGCGAAGGCGGGATCCTGCAACAGCACCTTGGCGAAGACGACCGCGGCGACCGGCCCTTCCGCGGGCTGGGCGACGGCGGCGTAGATCGGCAGTTGCGGCTCGGTGATGCGTTGCGACGCCCAGTTCTTGGTGTCGACCCGGGCCCCGGTCTTGTAGTCGATCACCATCAGACGGCCGTCTGCCATCTGGTCGATGCGGTCGATCTGGACGGTGGCGGCGATACCCTCGATCTCGACGTCCAGGCGGCGCTCGCAGGCGACGACGGTGAAGTCCTGCGGCCGAGCGAGTTCGAGGGCGAGCCAGTTGCACAGCAGCTTGATCAGCCGCCGCCGTTCCAGGGCGCGAAAGCGCGGTGGGAGAGGCTCCTGACGCGCATCGTGAGCATCGAGCGCACGATCGGCGGCGGCGCCCGCTTCCTGTTCGCGCTCCCCGATGTCCATGGCCTTGAGCCGGGACGAAGTGCCGACGGACTTCCAGAAGCTCTCCAGGGCGTCATGGACCAGCGAGCCGCGTTGGGCGGCATCGAGGCCTTCCACGGTTTCCGGCAGCTTGCCGGCGCCCAGCCGGAACTGGTAATAGGCCCAGGCGGGGCAGATCGCCTGGGCGCGCAGCATCGCGGTGCCGCCCTTGATCGCCTCTCCGTTCCGGATCGCCGGCGCCGTCGCGTCTGCGCGGGTCGCCATCAGCGCGCCGCCTGGCCGTGCGGCCTCCCGGCCCGGGGTCGGCGCATCTTGCTCCTCGCCCGGCAGCAGGTCGGCGAGCAGGCGGCTGGGGCGCAGCGCCGCCGCAGCGTCCATGCGCGGCCAGGAGAAAGTGATGTCGGCCGCGCTGCGGCCCAGGCGCCGATGCACGCTGCTGGCGAAGGCGAATTGCACGGTGGCGCTGGCGTTGGGGGACTGGGCCGTTCGCTGGGCTTCGGCGGACAGCAGCGGGTTCGGGCGGGCGGGGGGTGGCCAGACGTTATCGACCATGCCCATGACCCAGAGGGCGTCGAATCGCAGGCCGCCAGACTCCAGCAAGCCCATCACCTGGATCGGCGGATCGCCCTCGGTCCTGGGCTGGAAAACCCTGTCGTTGCACAGCCGCCTGAGGTCGGCCAGTGCGGTCGCCGCATCGATCTCGCCGAGCATGGCATCGAGCCTCGCCAATTTACGTGTCTCCTCGACGAATGCCTGTCGCGTCTGGTATTCATGGCTGGAGAGCTTGCGCTCCGCCAGCCAGCCCGTTCTGTCCAGGGCCGCCAGGAACGCGCCGGCCCAGGCGGAAGGGAGCCTGGCTTTCTTGAAGTCGATAGCGGATTGCTGCAAGGCCGCGAGATGCTGCGCCAGCGCTCGGCCCGGGAGCTTGTCCTGCCCGACCGAGCGCGTGATGAATCCGATCAGGCGGCCCAGGCCGGCCCTGGGCGCGACGCCGCGCCGCAGTTCCGCTTCCAGGCAGGCGCGGCTGTCGGCCTCGGCGGCGGCCGCAGACCAGTAGGGACTGCGCAGCAGACGGCTGAAATCGCGCTGTTCGATCGGCCGGGAAGTGCAAGACAGGCGCAACAGATCGAAGGCGGTG
>JAJXTQ010000464.1 GCA_021783685.1 Pseudomonadota bacterium
CAGGTCGGCGGACACGGTCAGCTCCTCGGGAAATCCGGTCCGGACACGGTCCGCCACCCCGTTGCGACGGGCGTTTTCCTGCGTTGCGGTGAGCGCCTGAGGATCGATGTCGACGGCCTGTGTGCGACTTGCGCCGAGCAGCACCGAGGCCACGGCCAGGATGCCCGAGCCGCAGCCGTAGTCGATGACCCGCAGGCCGGCAACCTCTGCCGCGGCCAGCCACTCCAGACACAGGGCGGTGGTCGGGTGGGTGCCGGTACCGAAGGCCAGTCCCGGATCGAGGCGCAGATTGACGGCCGTGGGATCGGGTGGCTGATGCGCGGTCGGCACGACCCAGAGCCGTCGTCCGAAATGCATCGGCTTGAAATCCTTGAGCCAGGCCCGCTCCCAGACCTCGTCCGCGAGCGGGACGATCCGGTGGGACGGCAAGGCGTGCGGGTGGCAGCAGGCGGCCAGTTCCAGCAACACGCGCACCGGGTCGGCATCCTGGGAGAGGAGCGCGGTCAGCCGCAACCGGTCCCAGAGCGGCGTGGCGCCGGGCGGCGGCTCGAACAGGGGCTGATCGCCGGCGTCTTCCAGGGAGACCGCCACGGCACCCGCGGCGAGCAGGCAATCCTCGAAGGAGGCGCTGTCCCCGGGGCCGATGTCCATCACGAGTTGCTGCCACGGCATCGAAGGCGCCTCCGCGGGCTCAGCCCTGCAGTTTCTTTTCGAGATAGTGGATGCTCACGCCGCCCGCCTGGAAGCCGGCATCCTGTACCAGATCCTTGTGCAGAGGAGCATTGGTCTGGATGCCTTCGACGACCAGTTCGTCCAGCGCCGTGCGCATGCGTGCCAGCGCCTTGTCGCGGGTGTCGGCATGGGCGATCAGCTTGCCGATCAGCGAGTCGTAGTGCGGGGGGACCTCGTAGCCGCTGTAGAGATGGGAATCCATGCGGATGCCGGGGCCGCCCGGCGCATGGTAATGCGTCACCCGGCCCGGCGAGGGCACGAAGGTCCGGGGGTGTTCGGCATTGATGCGGCATTCGACCGCGTGACCCCGCAACGGGATGTCGTCCTGGCGCAGCGCGAGGGGGGCGCCGCTGGCGATCAGGATCTGCTGGGTGACGATGTCGATCCCCGTCACCATCTCGGTCACCGGATGCTCGACCTGGACGCGGGTGTTCATTTCGATGAAGTAGAACTCGCCGTCCTGGTAGAGAAACTCGAAGGTCCCCGCGCCGCGATAGCCGATGCGCAGGCAGGCGTCCACGCACACTGCGCCGATGCGGCGGCGCTGCTCGGCGCTGATGCCCGGCGCCGGCGCCTCTTCGATCACCTTCTGGTGGCGGCGCTGGATGGAGCAGTCCCGCTCCCCGAGATGCACCGCATGGCCCTGGCCGTCGGCCAGCACCTGGATCTCGATGTGGCGTGGCCGTTCCAGGTATTTCTCCATGTAGACCGTACCGTCGCCGAAGGCCGCCTGCGCCTCGGTCCGCGTCAGCACGATGGCCGCCGCCAGATGGGCCTCGCCATGCACCACGCGCATGCCGCGCCCGCCACCGCCGGCCGCGGCCTTGATCAGCACCGGATAGCCGATGCGGCGCGCGATGGCGGCGTTTTCGGCCGTGTCGTCGCCCAGGGGACCGCCCGATCCGGGCACGCAAGGCACGCCGGCTTCCTGCATGGCGCGGATCGCCGAGACCTTGTCGCCCATGAGGCGGATGGTCTCGGGCCGCGGACCGATGAAGACGAAGCCGCTGCGCTCGACCCGTTCGGCGAAATCCGCGTTTTCGGAGAGAAACCCGTAGCCGGGGTGGATGGCTTCGGCGTCGGTGACCTCGGCCGCCGCGATCAGCGCCGGCATGTTGAGATAGCTCTGCGCCGAAGGTGCCGGGCCGATGCACACCGTTTCGTCGGCGAGCAGCACGTGCTGGAGCTTGCGGTCGGCGATGGAATGGACCGCGACGGTCTTGATGCCCAGCTCGCGGCAGGCGCGCAGGATGCGCAGGGCAATCTCGCCGCGATTGGCGATGACGATCTTGTCGAACATGGCGGGGCCCGGCTTACTGGATCACGAACAGGGGCTGGCCGTACTCGACCGGCTCCCCGTTGTTGATCAGGATCGCGGCCACGGTCCCGTCGAACTCGGATTCAATCGGATTCATCATCTTCATGGCCTCGATGATGCACAGGGTATCGCCCTTCCTGACGGCCTGACCCATCTCCACGAAGGGTTTGGCGCTGGGGGCCGAGGCGCGATAGAACGTGCCCACCATGGGCGCGGTCACCTGCTGGCCGGCGGGAAGGGCGGCGACGACCGGCGTGGCCTCGGTCATCGCTCCCGTTGGCGCGACCGGCATGGACTGCACCACAGGCGCCGGCACGGCCATGGTCGGCATCACGGTCATGCCGGGGGACTGCCGGCTCAGCCGGATGCTCTCCTCGCCTTCACGGATCTCGATTTCGTTGAGCCCGGATTCTTCCAGAAGCTCGATCAACTTCTTGATTTTGCGGATATCCATGTCGCGTGTTGTTCCTGACGATGCGCAAAAAATGATCGGAAAGGGACTGCTCAGCTGCCCGACGCGGCCGCTTCGGGCCCAAGATGTCGCAGGGCAGCC
>JAJXTQ010000465.1 GCA_021783685.1 Pseudomonadota bacterium
ACGGATCGCTCGCTACGGCGTGATGCTCACCCCTTGGCCCTCGTGCACCTGGCCCTCTGAGCGCCGACCTGGCCCTCAGCCGACTCTTTCCGCAACACGCTCCTAGGCGGTAGCATGTCTGTCGTGGCGGGTCATTGGATTGAAATAGGGTAAGTCACGCTGAGGAACCGTCATTTGCGCTTATTGAGAGCTCGGCGGTGTCGCAGTGACCGCCATGTTTGAAAACGCTGGCGGTGATCGCGACAAACCGTCACAATGGTGGCCGCGCCGCACCGCCACGCGGCCGCTCGGGAGCTTCCCGTGGCCAACAGCCTCACGCAGTTGGTCTTCGAGGCGCGCCGCCTCGTCGCCTACACGAACCGCGAGTTCGCCAAGCTGACCGGCGTGTCGCTGCGCACCGTCGAGCGGCACAGTCACAAGATGGGGATCTCGAGCAACTTCCAGCTCGACCCGCTCATCCAGGCGGTGCACCCCAAGAGTCCCGAGCTGGCGGCCCGCATCGCGGCCGCCGCAGGGCGCAGCCTCGAGGCGCTCGGCCTGCCGCCGCCTCCTCCGGAGGTCGCTCACGCGCAGGCGGCCGCCGTCCGCGCGCCCGCGGCGCCGCCCCCGCCCCCGAGGCGAAGGCCGAGCACGCCGATTCGGTGCTGCTCGCCGCGGCGCACGCGATGAACCTGCCGCCGGAGAGCGTCCGCCCGGCCGTCGCGGCCGCCTTCGCCCGCGCGCGCGACCTTGGAGTGGGTGTCGCCGGCCTCGCCGCGCAGCTCGCGAAGCCGCTGCCGCGCAGCGACGCGGCGCCGGCCGACTGATCTCGGTACGCGTCTTGGAGATGCCCGGCCGTCCTTGCAAACGTTGCATAGCGCTCTGCACGCGAGGGGAGCCGGAGCGCTTGCGTTGGGATCCTCGCATAGTCATTCCGCTGGCTTGTCGCTCTGGTGCGAGCATCCGGGGAGGTACGAACCTTGCTTCATGCTCCCGGTAATCATGCCGGAGGCGACCGTGAAGCAGCTCCCCCCGTGGTTCCGACGAAGCCTGGCCGGCCTGGCGTTCGGCGTGATGCTGGGTGCGTCATTCCAGGCGTTCGCCGCGCCTCCAAACAGCGGATTCTGCGGCTCCCCTTCGAACTACGCCGGCGCAACGCGAATGTTTTCCGCGGGCAGCCTCATCATCCCGACCGACAACTGCTACCAGGGGGATCTCGCGCAGACGACGGTGCCGGCGGAGCTGGGCGAGCCGGGGTCGGGCGCCCTCGACACCACTGCCTGCGCGGGTTCGTCCGTCTCGAACTCGGTCATGGGCAACGGCGCGCGCCGCGCCTACGGCTTGGTCTGGCTGCTCCTCAAGGCGGGCATTCCCGTCTACTGGATCATCAACTCGGGCAAGAACAGCGGCGGCGGCTCGGTCGATACGCCCGACCTGGCGCTGGGCACGTGCACGGGTTCCTCGGATGCCGTGACGCTCGTCGATCCTTCGCTCCCGGCGAGCTACTGCGGCCTCGATCCCGAGAACGCCTTGCACCCGCCTCCCTCCGCCTACAACCAACTCGGCTTCAACCCCGTGTGCAACGACGCGCAGACGCCGACTGCCAACCCGGTCCACCCCACCGCGGGAACGATCCCGCTGCGCAACGACGGGACGCCCGTGTCCGTGGTCCGGTACCGGGGTGGCCCGTTCGTGATCGATGCGACGAACGCGGCGGAGGCGCGGGACCTCATGGCGTGGTACTTCGCCGCGCCGCCCGCGCCGGGAAGTTTTCCCCCGATGGGCGGCACCGGCTGGGCCATGGGGATGGCGACCCTTCCGCCGGCGCCATCGGTGCTGCGTCACTACAACAACCCCTGGATGACCATCAACTCGTACGCCGACAACCCGGGGGTAGGCAGCGGGCTCGCGCCGTACGGAGCACAGAACCAGTACTTCGATCCCGGGCACCACCCGCTGCACTGGTCGGACTACACGCCGTCGATGATGGTCCCGTTCTATCCGGCCTCGGCCTTCACCCTGGACGTCGGCTCCCACAGCATCATCTGGCCGTGCGCCGACCCGGGAATGTGCGCCTACGCCACCTGGGATCCGATGAACCCGAATGGCTATGTCTTCCCCTGGGCGGGTATCGGAGGGACGAGCACCGCTCCGCTCTCGAACGCGGAGCTTCAGAATGCCATCACTTACGCCACCGTGAACGTCCACCAGGCGCAGGTGTCGTTCGCGGCGCCGGTCGGGAAGGTCTTCAACGCGCCGATTCAGCCCATTGGCCTCATGGCGCTGACCGATCCCGTCCACATCAACACGTTCCGCTTCTATCTCGAAGAGGCCGGGCTCACCTTTGGCCCCTGTCAGAACCCGCCGGCCACCTTTCTCGGCTACAACGGCCTTCCGCCGACCGGCAACCCCAACGGCCAGTCGGGCATGCAGGATCCCTTCTTCCCGTTGGGGCAGGACCACTTCTTCGATCCCACGAATTACCCGTTCCCCGCCACGGGCGGAGTCTTCAACAGCGTCCGCTCAAAGCTGCCGGTGACCTGCGCGGAGGGGCTCGCGACGACCGACCCGACCCTGCTGTCCGCCATCGACACCCCGGTAGGCAACGGCACGATGGTC
>JAJXTQ010000466.1 GCA_021783685.1 Pseudomonadota bacterium
CGGTGACGTTGCGCGCGAGCCAATCCATCAGGGGCTGGTGCCAACAGGCATGCACCACGCGGATGCCGGGCAGCTCCAGCCACAAGGGCAGCGTCATGAACCAGTCGATGATGTCGCGGTGCCGATCGACGTCGTGTGCCACCTCCGCGAGGAAACGCGCGTGCTGCTGGAAGTTCTTGGCGCCCCAGACCGGATGGTCGTGCGAACGGAGGAATTCGCCGGGGCGATCGGGATGCGGCGTATGCCAGGCGATGGCATTGAGTTCGTGGTTGCCCATCACGGCCAGCGCGGCGCCGGATTCCACGTGGCGCATACCTGTTCGACGGTGCGCTGCTGCTGCGGCCCGCGGTCGATGAAGTCGCCCACGAAAACGGCCGTTCGTTCGCTGTGGCGCCAGGTGCCGTTCGAATGAACGTAGTCCATTTTCCGCAGCAGAGACTCCAGCGCGTCGGCGTGGCCGTGGAGATCGCCGATGATGTCGTAATGCATGACGCTGCCTCAGTGGACCGTGCGGGATTCGCCCCCGACGCGCGACGAATGGCCATCGAACTGGGCGGCGAGCAGGTCATCGAGCCCGTCCGCAATCTCGCAGAAGCGCTGCAGGGCGCCAGCGAAGGCTTCATCGTCCGATGGGAAAATGGGGAAAACCGAAACCGCCGCGATGACGTCGTGCCGGTGGAAGACATGCATGTGGCTGGTGCCTGCATTGACCTCGTTCAGATACGCGTACAGTTCGGCTGTCGCCTGGACCCCGGTGACCAAAGGCGCAAAAAGGCGGACCGAGACCGGGTTGTCGAGCAGGCTGATAAAGACGGACACACTGCCGAAGCGGATGCCGATGTCGGCGTCGTAGCCCAGATCCCCGAGCCCCGTGATCCGCGACACCGTCGCCAAGAGCAGGGCGGCACGTTCCTCGCCTGTCTGGCGGTCCGGCCGCGGTGCATGCCTGATGCCCAGCGCACTGAAGACCAGGGCATTGCCGTCGGTGTCGAACGCCAGATATTCGAGAAAGCCGGGGTGCGGCAGGCCGAGAACGTCGATGAGAGCCCGCACGGCGTGGGCAGCGATCCGCTCCGCTACGACCGGGCAGGGAAAGTCGATGATGAAATTGGGGGATCCGTCGGGATCCCGTTCCGGCGTGGACACCGCAGGCGGCGCGGTGGGCGCCGTCCAGCCGTGGTCGATCAGTTTGCGGATTTGGACCTCGGAGAGTCGATCCGCAGCGGGCAGGTAAGCGTTGCTGCTCAATTCCGCGCGCATGCCGAAGGCGCCTTGACCCGCGAACTGGATGAAGCGAGCGGATTGCTTGACCGGGAGGATGAGAAACTGGTCTTCCCGCAGGGTCGCCAGCACGCCCGCCAAGCGGTCCTCGAACAGGGGCCACTCGCGCGAGATGCGTCGTTCCGGCCCAGGTGACTCGACGATATCCATGCGGCTCGCCTCGTGCGCCTCGGTGGCATGCCCGGGGTGGCCCGGTGCGGGCTCCTCCCCCGATCGTGCCGTGCTCACATCGGCCAAGCGGCAGCCCACTTGACGTGCGCAGCCGCCGTAATCGGGCCGACCGGGTCGCGGATGAGGCCGGCGGGCGGTCTAAGGGTGTTCGACCCGCAGCCAGAAGGTGACCGGGCCGTCGTTGGTGAGGCTTACCTGCATGTCGGCGCCGAAGACGCCGCTTTGTACACGATCGTGGAGTTGCGCCGCCTGGGCAAGCAGCTCGGCGTACAGCAGTTGCGCCTCGTCGGGCGGCATGGCGGGTGAAAAGCCGGGGCGGTTGCCCTTGCGGGTGTCGGCGGCCAGGGTGAACTGCGGGACCAGCAGCAACTCACCTTCGACATCGCGCAGGCTTAGATTCATGCGGCGCTCGGCATCCGGGAACATCCGATAGTCCAGCATGCGTTCCAGCAGGCGGTGGGCGATCGCCGGCGTATCGAGGCGCTCGATCCCGATCAGCGCGACCACGCCCCTGCCGATGCGGGCGACGGGTGCGCCGTCGATCTCCACCCAGGCGCGGCGCGTCCGCTGCAGCAAACCGATCATGACGCTTCCCGGCCGCGGAACGAGACCATGATACGGCCAATACTCGGTATTAAGAAAATGCTTACACCGAATTTTGGCATTGTCTGACTGTTTTCGTCACACCAGTGGCGGAAGATGGACCCATCCGGAGACAAGTGGCACGGACGCCACGGGGCCAAAGGATTGGCCTGATCAAGGATGAATGGTGGCAGGATGCCGCCGATCATGGAAGAGTCAGGGACGTACACCGGATCGGCAGTCAGGGAGATTGCCGTAGGCCAGGAGGCCGATGCGGATTGATGACCCCCTCCGGTCAGGGACGAGGGGATCGGATGGCAGGATGCCCGGCGGGCGGTCATCAGTCGGTTGTTCAGTGCACACGAGAACTTTGCTTTCAGCCATGTCTGGCTCACGCAACCCAGGTTGGGTAACCCCAACCTGGGTTTTTTGTTGGCTTCGGTGAACCGGGCATGACCAAGGGCGGCACCTGATCCGATTTCCGCTGTCTGATGTCATATCCCTCGCGCAGGAGCCCTGCCATGCCGTTCTTTCATCCCTACAAGTCGCGTCTGCCCACCGCC
>JAJXTQ010000467.1 GCA_021783685.1 Pseudomonadota bacterium
CCTGCAGCTGTGTGCCGAGACCAATATGCAGGTCTGCCAGCCGACTACGCCGGCGCAGATCTTCCATCTGCTGCGGCGCCAGATGATCCGGCCTTTCCGCAAGCCGCTGGTGGTGATGACGCCCAAGTCCCTGCTGCGCCACCATGAGGCGCGCTCTCCGCTCTCCGATCTGGCGACGGGGCATTTCCACACGGTGCTGGAGGAGGTGCAGGACATCGACCCGGCACGCGTGAAGCGCATGATCATGTGCTCGGGCCGCGTCTACTACGACCTGGTCGCGGAGCGCAAACGGCGCGAATTGCAGGATGTGGCGATCGTGCGTTTCGAGCAGCTCTATCCTTTCCCGCACAAGGCCTTCGCCGCCGAACTCAAGCGCTATCCGCAGGTCCGCGACCTGGTCTGGTGCCAGGATGAACCGCAGAACCAGGGCGCATGGTTCTTCATCCAGCATCACATCCACGAGAACATGCTCGACGGCCAGCGCCTGGGCTACTCCGGGCGACCGGCATCCGCCTCCACCGCGGTGGGCTACTACGCCAAACATGCCGAGCAGCAGAAGGAACTCATCGCGGGCGCCTTCGGCAAGCTCAAGGGCTTCATCCTCACGAAATAAACAAGACTGTCGCCCGCGCGGGCTCGCCGCCATGGCGGCGGTCGCGCAGGGCGCGCTCCATACCGTTCACATCCATCACGAGACCCACCATGGCAGCTATCGATGTCAAGGTTCCCCAACTTTCCGAATCCGTCGCCGAAGCCACTTTGCTTCATTGGAAGAAGAGGCCCGGCGAGGCCGTCAAACAAGATGAAATCCTGATCGAGATCGAAACCGACAAGGTCGTGCTCGAAGTGCCTGCCCCGACGTCGGGGGTCATGGCGCAAATCCTCAAGGACGATGGCGCCACCGTGGTTGCCGAGGAGATCATCGCCAGGCTCGACACGGAAGCAACACCCCAGGTCAGCCCCTTGGCCGTGCAATCGGTTCCTGCTGCAGCGACGCAGGACAAGACCACTGCGCCGGCGCCAGCCGCTGCGGCGCAGCCGCTGGCCATGCCGTCGGCGGCCAAGCTTCTGGCCGAGAAGGGCGTCGATCCGGCGCGCGTGACGGGCACCGGGCGGGGAGAGCGCATCACCAAAGGCGATGCCCTGGCCGCCGTGGCGGGCCACGCAGCTTCGGCCGCGGCCCAGATCCAGTCCAAGCCGGCGCCCACGCCAGCGTCTGCGGTGCAGCCTGCCCCGTCCAGCAGCCAGACCGCATTGCCGCCGGTGGACGCCGAGATCGACCTCTCGGCCTATGCCGAGCGCCCTGAGCAGCGCGTGCCGATGAGCCGGCTGCGCGCGCGCATCGCGCAGCGCCTGGTGCAGTCGCAGGCCGAGAACGCCATCCTCACGACGTTCAACGAAGTCAATATGCAGCCGGTGATGGACCTGCGCAATGCACACAAGGACCGCTTCGAGAAGGAGCATGGCGTCAAGCTCGGGTTCATGAGCTTTTTCGTCAAGGCCGCGGTGCATGCGCTGAAAAAATACCCGGTCATCAATGCGTCGGTGGACGGCAACGACCTGATCTACCACGGGTATTTCGATATCGGCATCGCCGTCGGCAGCCCGCGCGGCCTCGTCGTCCCCATCCTGCGCAACGCCGACCAGATGAGCTTCGCCGACATCGAAAGGCAGATCGCCGAGTTCGGCGCCAAGGCGCGTGACGGCAAGCTGGCCATCGAGGATCTCACCGGCGGCACGTTCTCCATCAGCAACGGCGGCGTGTTCGGCTCCATGCTGTCCACCCCCATCATCAACCCGCCGCAGGCGGCCATCCTCGGCGTGCATGCCACGAAAGAGCGGCCCGTCGTGGAAAACGGCCAGATCGTCATTCGCCCGATCAACTACCTGGCCTTGAGCTATGACCATCGCATCATCGATGGGCGCGAGGCCGTGCTGGGCCTGGTGGCCATGAAGGAAGCGCTGGAAGATCCGTCCCGCCTGTTGCTCAATCTCTGAGGACGTGATCATGCAAACGCAATTCGACCTCATCGTCATCGGCGCAGGTCCGGGCGGCTATATCGCCGCCATTCGCGCCGCCCAGCTCGGGCTATCGGTGGCCTGCATCGACGCATGGTCCAACGCCAAGGGCGGCCCGGCTCCGGGCGGCACCTGCACCAACGTCGGCTGCATCCCGTCCAAGGCGCTGCTGCAGTCGTCCGAGCACTACGAACATGCGGCTCATGGCTTCGCCGAGCACGGCATCGACGTGGAAGGGCTCAAGCTCGATCTCACCCGCATGCTGGCGCGCAAGGAGCAGGTCGTGCGCCAGAACAACGAGGGCATCCTCTACCTGTTCAAGAAGAACAAGGTGCAGTTCGTGCATGGCCGGGCTTCGTTCGTCGCCAAGCTGGAGGCGGGTTTTGAGCTGGAGGTGGCCGGCGCCGAGCCCGAGCGCTTCACCGCGAAACAGGTCATCATCGCCACCGGATCGAGTCCGCGTCCCCTGCCAGACGTGGCGTTCGACGAAAAGCGCATTCTCTCCAACACCGGCGCACTGGCGCTGGGCGAAGTGCCCAAGCGCCTGGGCGTGATCGGCGCCGGTGT
>JAJXTQ010000468.1 GCA_021783685.1 Pseudomonadota bacterium
ACATCGCCCGTACCTAGGCTTGCGCCGTGAACTTATCAACCCTTCATCATCAACTCTGGAGATCACCTTGCGTAAGTCCCTAATCAAGTTCGCTCCGCTGGCCCTGGCCGTCGCCACCGGTGCCGCATTCGCGGATGACTCCTCGGGCGTGACGCTGTATGGAATTCTCGACACCGCCGTCGCGAACATCCAGCACAACGCGAACTTCGACTCCTACTTCCCGGTTACCGGCAACCCGACCCCGGTCAGCAACACGGCGGCTCCGCACTCGGTCACCGGCATGGTCAACGGCGGCCTGAGCCAATCGCGCTGGGGCATCAAGGGCCAGGAAAACCTGGGCAACGGCCTGAAGGCGATCTTCAAGCTCGAATCCGCGATCAACGTCCCGACCGGCACCCTGTCCAACGCCGCCCTCGGCGTGGCCAACGGCGGCACGGCTTCGCAGGACAGCGCGATTTCCGGTCAGCTGTTCTCCCGCGGCGCCTTCGCCGGCCTGTCGTCCGACACCTGGGGTACGGTGACGGCCGGCCGCAACACCAGCTTCTTCCTCGACAACATGGCGATCACCGACCCGCTGGGCGAGGCGCAGGACTTCTCGCCTCTGGGGTATTCGGGCAGCTACGGCGGCGGCGGCAACACCGACGATTCGCGCGTCGACAACAGCATCAAGTACGAGTACTCGCTCGGTCGTTTCACCTTGGGCGGCCTGTACAAGTTCGGCGGCGTCGCGGGCTACACCGCGGCGCAGAATGCCTTCCAGTTGGACGGCACCTACGTCGACGGCCCGCTGGCCGTGCAACTCGGCTATGAAGAGTTCCACGATGCGCTGCACGTCGACGGCCAAGGCACCCTCGGGACCGTCGCCAACGGCTACCTTGCGACGCCGGGGGTGACGCCGGGGGCCGGCACGCTCAACGTGACCGCCGCCAACACCAAGGCCCTCCTGCTGGCCGCCCGCTACGACTGGCACCAGACCACGGTCAACGGCGGTTACGAGCGCCAGGAATTCACCAACCCGTCGAACCCCGGCGCCGACCATGTGACCTCGATCTTCGGCATCCCGGTCGCAGGCGTCAAGACGGCGCAATACGGCAGCCAGTTCAACCTGAACGTCCTCTGGATCGGCGCGACGCAGCACATCACGCGCGCCTTCTCGCTGACGGCGGCGACCTACCACGTCGGCAAGGACGCGTACACCAGCGGGATCACGGGCAGCACGATCGGCGCAGCCGCCGAGAACTATTACACCCTGCTCGCCGACTATCGCCTGTCCCGTCAGTCCGACCTGTACGCCGGCCTGATGAAGGTCAACACCTCGGGCAGCGAAGCCAACATGGGCAACCGCATCATCGGCGCAGGCTTCCGCCACGCGTTCTAAGCATCTCGCAGCACCCCGGGAACCGCTGCCGCGGCTTCCCGGTTCTCCTCAGAAAAAATTTCGGCCCGGACATCTGTCCGGGCCGTTTTTTTTGAGGGGGAGTCAGCGTCCGGTGCCGGGGTTGGCCAGGCGCCGGAACATCGCCATGATCGCCGGTTGCGGCATGCGGATCTTCGGCGGTCCGCCATAGTTCTCCCAGCCGCCGCCCAGGGACTGGTACACCGCGACATAGCGCTCGGCGAGCAAGGTCTGGTCGACCGCGTACTGGCCTTCGAGGTCGTACTCCTGCCGCTGCGCATCGGCGACGTTCAGGAAGTCCGTGAGGCCCCGGTCGTAGCGCTCGGACGCCAGCAGCATCGCGCGCTCGCTGGCCACCACCGCATCGGCCAGTTCCCGCAGTCGCTCCTGCTGCGCCCGGAATGCGGCCATCGAGGTATCGACGTCGGCAACCGCGTTCAGCACCGTCTGCTTGTAGTGCACGTACTGCGCATGGGATTGCAGGTCGGCGACGTCGGCAAGCGCGTCGAGCGTGCCGAAATCGAGCAGCGGGAGGATCGCACCGTAGCCCAGCGACCAGATCCGGTACGAGTTGCTCGGCAGGAACTGCGAATTGAGGCTGGTTCCCTCCTGCCCCAGGCCGGCGACGACCGTAAGACTCGGAAAGAGCGCCGCCGTTGCGACGCCCACGTTGGCCGTAGCGCTCGCCAGTTCCCATTCCGCCTCGCGGACGTCCGGTCGGCGCCGCAGCAGCGCCAGCGGGACGCCCGGGTCGATTTCATCCGGCAGATTGGGGATCAACGCCGGCCTCGACAGTTCCGCGCGCAGGTCTTCGGGGTAATGCCCGAGCAGGACGGCGATCTGGTCCTGCGCCGCCTCGATCCGCCCCAGCACCGGCCCGATCTCCGCCCGGACGATATCCAGTTGGCGGCGCGCCAGGGTCGCATCGAGTTCGTTGGTGATCCCGCGGTTGTAGCGGGCCTGCATCAGATGCCACAGATCACTGGCGGCGAGTTCGTTCTGCCGCAGCACGAGGAGTTGCGTCTGCAGGCCCCGCAGGTCGACATACGCCCGCACCACCTGGGCCACCACCGCCACCTGGACGGCATCGCGCGACGCCATCTGCGCCTGCGATTGATAGCGCGCGGCTTCGATCATCCGGCGATAGCGGCCGAACAAATCGAGGTTCCATTGGGCCATGC
>JAJXTQ010000469.1 GCA_021783685.1 Pseudomonadota bacterium
GGCGATCTGCGGGGCCGCATGCCTGGGCCTGGCGCGGCTCGGCATCGCCGCGCGGTTCCGGCCACGTAACGACATCGAGGTCGATGGTCGCAAGCTCGGAGGCACCGGCGGCTTCTTCGAGGGCCGGTCGCTGTTCTACCAGGGCACGATGCTGGTGCGCTTCGATCCGGCGCGGATGGTGCGGTTGCTACGCGTTCCGGCCGCCAAGCTCGCGCGCCACGGCGCCGAGACGGCGGCGCAGCGCATCGTGACGCTTGCGGAACTGACAGCGGGTGCTCCCCCGCCGCTGGCCGAGGTCAAGGCGGCGCTGGCGCAGGGTCTTGCCGAGGGGCTTGGTCTCGCGCTCGAGCCCGCCGCGGTGTCGGCACTCGAGGAGGAAGAGGCCGCACGCCTGTTCGCCGAGGAGATCGGCACTGATGCCTTCGTCGGCCTCGACGGCGTCCGTGCCGCCGAGCCGGCGCATGCGTCCGCCAGCACGACCGGCGCCTCCGGCACGATCCGGCTCGACCTGTTCATTGAGGGGTTGGGCGAGCCGCGCATCCGCGAGGCGCTGATCAGCGGCGATTTCTTCGCCACGCCACCGCGCGCCGTGCTCGATCTCGAGGCCGCGCTGCGCGGCGTGCCGCTCGGCGAGGCGGATGCAGCGTTGGCGGCGTTCTTCGCTGGCACGCGGATCGGGGGGCTCGACGCGGCGACGCTGCGGGGGTTGCTGAGCGAGGCGCTGGGGCGTCGGCGCGATGACGCGCGATCGTCGCCGTGATGGATGAGGCTTATGCTTGCCGCCCGCTTTGGCACGGCATAGTGTAGTCCATTATTGATTTGGCATATGACACCGGGGCAACCGGGATGGCTTGGAGGAAAGACGCGCCATGGCGACCCCGATGTTCATCGTCTGCCAGAACGGTTCACGTGAATCGCTGCAGTTCGCGGCCATGACGGCATCCGTCGCCGCGGTCTCGGGACGGGACGTCACTGTGTTCCTTTCGATGAACGCGCTCCAGCATTTCCTGCGGCGCCCCTCGCCGGACGCGCCGGCGGCGGGGCCGACGGGCGAGCTCCTGAAATCCCGCAAGGCCCCGCGTTTCGAGGACCTGTTCCAGCAGGCGGTGGAATTGGGGGACGCGAAGATCTACGCCTGTTCGATGGCGATGGATTTACTTGAGGTCGGCGAGGAAGACTTGGCGGAATACCTCGCTGGGGCGCAGGGACTGACCAAGTTCCTGAGCGATGCGGAGGCGGGGCAGCTGCTGGCGTTTTGATATGCCAATGGCAGGCTCCAAGGGGGCGGAGCCGTTGCGGCTTGTCCGCCCCGGCGCGAGCCCGCAGGCTGGTAAGCGGAGGGAGTTTCCGGCGTGAGTGAACATCACCTTGTCGACGCAAGGGGCAGCTTCTGCCCGGGGCCTTTGATGGAACTGATCACCGCGATGAAGCGAGCCGCGGTTGGCGACACGCTCGAGCTGCTGTCCTCCGACCAGGGTTCGGCCAAGGACGTGCCGGAATGGGTGCGCAAGGTCGGGCACGAAATGGAGCGGACGGAGCAGGACGATGCCAAGGTGTGGCATCTTTTCGTAAAGAAGGCGAAATAAATAAAAAGGGAGGCGTCTCATGCGCATCGTGGTGGTTGGCGGCGGAATGGCGGGGACGATCTTCGCCAACAACGTGGCACGCCGGCTGACGAGCGAACTGCGTTCCGGCAAGGCCCGCCTGACGATGCTGACGGCCTCGGACAAGCATATCTACCAGCCCGGCTGGCTTTATGTGGCGCTCGGGCGCATGACGCCGGACCAGCTCGAACGCGAGCAGGCGAGCCTGCTGGAGCCCGAGATCAAGCTGCACGTCGATCCCGTGAAGAGCTTCGACCTCGGGGCCAAGCACGTCGTGACCGCGAGCGGCAAGGTGCACGAATACGACATCCTGGTGATCGCGACCGGCTCGCGCCCCGCGGCGGAGGACGTGCCAGGGCTGAAGGAGAACAGCTTCCACTGCTATTCGGCCGAGGACGCGCTGAAGCTGTATGACCGCCTCTCGGCCTTCAACGGCGGACGCATCGTGGTGACGGTTGGGCTGCCGCACAAATGCCCGATGATCCCGCTCGAGATCACCTTCACGATGCACGACTACTTCCGCGACCGCGGGCTGCTGGACAAAACAGAATTCTACTACACGTATCCGATTGGCCGCCTGCACAGCCTCGAGAACGTGGCGCTCTGGGCGAACGGCGAGTTCGCCGAGCGCGGCATCCACCAGGAGACGTTCTTCAACATGAAGGAGGTCGACGGCTCGAAGGCGGTGGTGCGCAGCGAGGAAGGCTCGGAAATTGCCTACGATCTGCTGGTCAGCGTGCCGCCGCATCGCGGGCAGAAGGTGATCGAGGAGAACAGCCTCGGCGCCAATGGCTGGATCCCCACGGACCGGCACTCCCTGCACATGCAGGGTGATCATGGCGACAGCGTGATCGTGCTCGGCGACACCACCAACCTGCCGATCAGCAAGGCCGGCTCCACGGCGCATTTCGAGGCCGAGGTGGCGGCCGAGAACGTGGCCACGCGCGTGAAGATCGGCCGCGAGGTGCGCAGC
>JAJXTQ010000470.1 GCA_021783685.1 Pseudomonadota bacterium
AAGCCCCAGCGCCAGCAGCAAGCGCGGCTCCACCCGGTCGCCGAGGATGCCCCCGCCGAGACGCCCACCGACGCTGAGCAGCCCCATGGTGCCGATCGCCGCCCCCGCCACCAGGGTGCCGATGCCTTGATCCGTCAGGTGCAGGACCGCCTGGCTGTTGACCAGGTTGAGGCCCAGCACACCCATGCCGAAGCCGGCGACGATGATCCACAGCGCCCGGGTGCGCAGCGCGGCCATCAACTCCCAATCCACCTGCGACTGATAGACCCGGCTTGGGCGGGCTGGTGGCGCACCGGCACCGACCGCTGGTGCGGACGCCGCGAGTGGTGGCCGGTTGCGCAGGATCGCCAGGGTGAGCAGTACGGTGACGGGAACGCTGGCGCCCATGATGGCGAACAGCGGGCGCCAGTCCCCGGTGCGCTCCAGCACCCAGGCGAAAAACGGGGTCATGACAAAGGCGCCGAGGCCGGCCGAGGTGATCAGGATGCCGAGCCCCATGCCCCGGTTGTGCGTGAACCAGCGCGCGATGAGCTGGCTCATGGGGATGAAGGTCACCGCCGTCGCGCCGAACCCGAGCAGCGCCAGCGCGAGATAGAACTGCGCGAGCCCGGCGGTGAAATAGCCCACCGCCGCGCCGAGCAGAATGGCGACGCAGCCCAGCAACACCGTGTTGCGGATGTCGATGCGTTCGATGAGCACGGCGACCACCGGCCCCAGCAAACCCATGCTGAGCATGAATACCGTGTATCCCGAGGTGCCCTGGGCGCGGGTCCAGCCCAGGTCCTCGATCAGCGGCTTCAGCATCACCGAGAGGCCGTAGTAGATGGCACCCACATTGAGGAAATAAATCGCACAGGCCGCGATCAGGATTCGCCACGCAGGGGACATGCGCCCTCCCGTTGTTATGGTTTATGGAGCGGGACTGCTGCTGCCATTCCAACACAAAACCGCGGCGGCGACAGCCGCGGAGCGAACCCCCACCCGCGCGCCGGAATTTTTGGGCTAGCCTGAGCCGGCGCCGAAAGAAGGTTGGGACAACCTGGTTCGGTTTGCCGGGCTCGATCTGCCGCAGCGCCATGCCGCTTCGATGCGCCCATGTGCATTTCGATGCAGCGCGCCGGGACGCGGCGCGCGCCTTGCGCGAGACCATCGAAAAGGAGCTGGCGGGCCGGATGGATCCGGGGCGCTTTCACGAGAAGCCCCCGGTCCCGCATCCGAATCTGGGATTCGGACCCTCTGTGCGGACCATGTGGCTGCGAATTCATAGGGCGGGGCTTGGGATAGACTGGCCCCCTCAGGAACCACCGCGGAGGACCCATGGCAGACCCTCTTCTGATCGCCCGGCACGGCAGCACCGAGTGCGTGTTGCTGCCCGCCCTGGCCAACCGGCACGGCCTCGTCACCGGCGCCACCGGCACCGGCAAGACGGTCACCCTGCAGACGCTGGCCGAGCATTTTTCCGCCATCGGCGTGCCGGTGTTCATGGCCGACGTGAAGGGCGACCTGACGGGCATGAGCCAGGCCGGCCACATCGGCGAGAAGATGGCGGCCACGCTCAAGGAGCGCGGCATCGAGGCGCCGGCGCCGCGGGCCTGCCCCGTCAGCCTGTGGGACGTGTTCGGCGAGCAGGGCCACCCGGTGCGCGCCACCGTCTCGGACATGGGTCCGCTGCTGCTGGGGCGCATGCTCGACCTCAACGACACCCAGGCCGGCGTGCTCAACCTGGTGTTCAAGATCGCCGACGACAACGGCCTGCTGCTGCTCGACCTGAAGGATCTGCGCGCGATGCTCAAGCACGTGGGCGAGAACGCCAAGACCTTCACCACCGAGTACGGCAACATCAGCGCCGCCAGCGTGGGCGCCATCCAGCGCGGCCTGCTGCAAATCGAGGCGCAGGGCGGCGACAAGTTTTTCGGCGAGCCGATGCTCGACATCGCCGACTTCATGCAGACCGTCTCGGGCAAGGGGGTGGTGAATATCCTGGCGGCCGACAAGCTGATGAATTCGCCGCGGCTGTATGCCACCTTCCTCCTGTGGATGCTGTCGGAGCTCTTCGAGCAGTTGCCCGAGATCGGCGACCCGGACAAGCCCAAGCTGGTCTTCTTCTTCGACGAGGCGCACCTCTTGTTCAACGAAGCGCCCAAGGCGCTGGTGGAGCGCATCGAGCTGGTGGTGCGGCTGGTGCGCTCCAAGGGTGTGGGCGTGTTCTTCGTTACGCAGAACCCGCTGGACATCCCGGATTCGGTGCTGGCGCAGTTGGGCAACCGCGTCCAGCACGCGCTGCGTGCCTTCACTCCGCGCGACCAGAAGGCCGTGAAGGCCACGGCCACCACCATGCGGCAGAAGCCGGGGCTGGACATCGAGGCGGCCATCACGGAGCTGGCCGTGGGCGAGGCGCTGGTGAGTTTTCTCGACGCCAAGGGACGGCCCAGCGTGACCGAGCGCGTCTACGTGCTGCCGCCGGGCAGCCAGATCGGACCCATCACGCCGCAGCAGCGCCAGGCCCTCATGGCAGGTTCACTGGTCGCGGGCGTCTACGAGAAGGTGATGGACCGCGCGTCCGCCTACGAG
>JAJXTQ010000029.1 GCA_021783685.1 Pseudomonadota bacterium
GTTCTACTTCTCCCTGATTTCAACCGTGGGCGGTCTGTTCTGGGTGCTCGTCGGGCATCCGTTCCATACCATCGACGGGCGCGGCGGCTGGCTGCTGGTCGGCGTCGGTACCTTCGGCGCGCTGGCCCAGCTGTGCATGACGCGCGCCTACCGGCGCGGCAAAACCATGGTCTCCGCCAGCCTGGCTTACAGCACCGTGGTTTTCGCCAGCATCTACGGCATCTGGCTGTGGCAGGATCGCCTGTCGCCGACGGCCTGGATCGGCATCGGTCTGATCGTCGCCAGCGGCATGCTGACCAGCGCTCTGTCACGGGCGGCCCCGGCCGAGCAGGATTGAGCTATATTCGCGACAGCCCGCCCACGAGGATTTCCCATGATAGTCACCGATCATCACGATAAGCTGCTCACAGTCACCGTCTTCGGCGAATTCACGCTCGCCGATTTCCAGGAGTTCGAGGACATGGTGCGCGACATGGCACCGTCCGAGGCTACCCTCAAGCTGTTCTTCGACCTGCGCCAGATGGCCGACTTCACGGTCGACGTGGCTTGGGAGGAAATCAAATTTTCGCGCCAGCATCCCCATGATTTCGGCCGTATCGCGGTACTTACCGACAGCCAGTGGGTGGCCTGGAGCACGTGGCTGACCAAGATCTTCGTCGATGCCGAGTTGAGCGTTTTTACCGACGAGGCGGAGGCGCGTACTTGGCTGGAAGCAGGCCAGTGAGCGAGTTCCTGCTTGGCGCGGCAGAAGTCGCGGCGCATCTCGCCGACCCGAACTGGCGGATCTTCGATTGCCGCCACGACCTGAAACAGACCGAGTACGGTCTTACCGCTTACCGCAACGGTCATATTCCCGGCGCCCTGCACCTTCATCTCGACCGCGATCTCTCCGGTCCCGTCGATGGCCGGCACGGCCGCCATCCGCTGCCCGACCCCGCCGTTTTTGCGGAGAAGATGTCGCAATGCGGGGTGTCCGCGACGACGCAGGTGGTCGTCTACGACAACGAGGGCGGTATCTTCGCCTCCCGCCTATGGTGGCTGCTGCGCTGGCTCGGTCACGAGCGCGTCGCGCTCTTGGACGGCGGCTTGGCCGGTTGGAAACGGGCGAAATTGCCGCTAGAAGCGCGGGTGCCGGAAGTGGCGCCTGCGCAGTTCCGTGTTCGATCCGGGATAGACGGCCCGATCGATGCCGATTACGTAGCGGCGCGTCTGGGTTCGCGTGAAATGCTCCTGGTCGATGCCCGCAGCCCGGAACGCTTCCGTGGCGAGAACGAGACCCTCGATCCGGTCGGCGGCCATATTCCAGGTGCCGTCAACCGCTTCTATTTCGACAATCTCGACGACGACGGCTGTTTTTTCAAACCGGCCGCAGAACTCGCCGCCGAGTTTGAATTGCTCCTGGACGGGCGGAGTCCCGTGCAAGTCATTCAACAGTGCGGCTCCGGCGTTACTGCCTGCCACAACCTGCTGGCGATGGAGATCGCCGGGTTTTCCGGCTCGCGGCTCTATGCCGGTTCTTGGAGCGAGTGGTGCGCAGACCCGTCGCGGCCGGTGGCGACGGGCGCCTAGCAACAGCCCCTGCCGGGCATACGGGAAACCGCCAGCCGCTCACCCCGCAGAACTGACCGTCCATCGCCTGATCCTGTAGTCGTCAGGCGAGCCCGCTATCATGACATTGGATTATTCCGGTCATGATCGCCATGCCTGACTCTATAGCATCGCTTCCGCGCCCAAATCCTAGGCACAGGGGTTTCACCTTGATCGAATTGATGGTCGTGGTGGCGGTCGTCGCCGTGCTGACGATGATTGCTTACCCCTCGTACCAGAGCTATGTCGTACGCGCCAATCGCTCCCAGGCACAGCAGTTCCTGATGGACATCGCCCAACGGGAGGAACAGTTCCGTCTCGATCAGGGGCAATACACCGCCGATCTCGGCGATTTGCGCATGACCGTCCCGGCCCCGGTTGCGAATTACTACGATGCGCCGGCGTTCTACAAGACCGATGCGAGGCCGTTCTTCGTTGCCGCCCTCACGCCGCTCGGCAGCGCGATGCAAAAGGACGATGGCCGCGTCTTCATCAACAGCCGCGGCGAGCACTGGCGCGACACGGACGGTACCTGCGCACTAGCGGATTGCGTCTATTCCAGCGCCAGCGCGATCCCCTGGTGACAACGCCATGCCAGTCCGTTCACGGATTCTCAGGATGGCCACCCGGCGCCGCGGTTTCACGCTGGTCGAATTGATGGTGACGCTGACGGTCGCGGCGATACTGCTGACCATCGCTATCCCGCCGATGCAGGATCTGGTCGCCAGTCAACGGGTGCGCGCCGCGGCCTCAGAACTCATGAGCGCGCTCAGTTATGCCCGCGTCGATGCCATCAGCAACGGGCGGCGGGTGGCGGTAGCGCCACTGGACCAGAGTAACGACGTCTGGGGCGGCGGTTGGCGCGTGATCGTCTGCGGCGCTCCGACCAGCGCCGAAACCTGTCCCAATATCGCCGAATGCACCGATCCCGCGGACGGCGCGGCGATGCCGGACGTCTGTCCGCAAGAGCTACTGCGCCATCAGGCGCTCGGCGGCAACGTCAAGGTTTGCGCCCGCTTGAATCCGGCCGTCGCCGCAGTCGCTATGTCGGCGATCGTATTCGGACCCGATGGCCGGGTGTCGGCCAATCTACCGGGCGCGCCCTTGGGCATCAACGCCTTCATGGTCAGCGACGACATGGGCGGTGCTGCGCCGGGCAGAGAAAAAATGCGCACCCTGGAGTTCGCGGCGGCCGGAAGAGTCAGCCTGTACCAGGTGAGTTCGGCGCAAGGCGGCGTGGCGTGCCCATGATCCCGAGCGGGCAGCGACGAATTTCTTCGGGGCTCACCCTGATTGAGGTGATGGTGACCCTGGTCATCCTGCTGCTCGGCCTGCTCGGTCTGTCTGGCCTGATCGTCAAGGCCCAGCACCTGTCCTACGAGGCATACGAACGCCAGCAGGCGCTGGCGCTTGCCACCGACCTGGCTGAGCGTATGCGTGCCAACCAGTCCGCCAATGCCACGACACCCTCGAACAGCGACATTGCAGCCATCTATGCCGCCAAGGCATCGGTCGATTCGCCACTCGGCGACCCGCTGCGCGCGTCGATGTGGAGCCAGTTGCAGGACCACTCGATCACCGACTGCGCGAGGGGGGCGGCATGCACGCCAACGGAACTGGCGAACTACGATCTTGCCGCCTGGGAGGGCTTGTTGCTCGGCGCCGACAAGACCAACGCTTCGAATCTTCGGGTCGGCAGCATCAGCAATGTCCGCGGTTGCGTCGAAGGGCCGGTGGCTTTGATGTCGCCGGGCGTGAGTGCGCCCGCTTACACTTACCGCATCACCGTTGCCTGGCAGGGGGACCAGGCGGTGCCGAGCGCTGCTGGCAACGCCAACGATCTGCGCAAGCTCAGCGCCTGCGCCAAAGGCCTGTATCTGACCATGGCGAACAGTCCCGATGTCGCGGACGAGTACCGGCGCCTGGTGACGCTCTATATCTTCATTTCGCAGCCGGCATGAACCCGCGCAGCCATCGTCGCAAGCTGTCGCCGTTGGTTTGCCAACAGGGCGTGACGCTGATCGAACTGATGGTCTCAATCGTCATTGGCCTGCTGCTGTTGACCGGGCTGACCGTGCTCTTCGCCAATACCTCGACGAGCTTCAGAGTGCAAGATGCGTTCGCCCGGCTGCAGGAAAACGGCACTGCGGCGCTGCGTTACCTGTCCGACGACATCCGTATGGCCGGCTTCTACGGCCAGGCCACCTCCGCGGCCAGCGTCAAGCTGGATAATCTGCCCAGCATTGCGGCAAGCGATGATTGCGGCGCTGAGGTGGCGGGACCGCCCGCCCGTCCTTTTGCGCTGGATCTCGCCGTGCCCATCGAAGTGCACGACGGATTGACGCCGATTACGGCTAACGCCACGTTTCCTTGCATTGCTGCCGCCAACTTTTCTCTGGGCAGTCCGGTAATCGTTCTGCGCGGTGCCACCGGTCACGTCATCGACCAGCCCGACGGGGCCGGCAACATGAGCACGGCCCTGGCTGCCCAGCCCAATTTTGCCAGTACTCTCTACGTTCAGTCTTCGCCGACCCAGGATCCCAACACCATCGTGTTCCGCGGAGACGCCTATGCTGCGCTACGCGGCGGCAGCCTGGGCAACATCAGGGTGCTGATGAACAACCAGGACGCACCGATTTTCGAGTACCAGACCCACGTGTATTACCTTCGCCCCTGCAGCCGACCGACCGGTGGCTCGGCCGCAAGACCGCAATGCCGAACCGAAGACGACGGCGGCCTACCCATCCCCACTCTGGTGCGCCAGGAGCTATCCAACACCGCCGCAAGCTTGCAGATGCAGGAAGTTTCCCTGGTGGAAGGTATCGAACGCCTGAATCTCGCTTATGGCCTTGACCTCAACGGCGACGGCATTCCAGATAAATACACGGAGGCTCCGAGCGTCTCGGAGTGGCCCCAGGCCATCTCCGTGCGGATCACGGTACTGGTGCGCAGCGTCGACCCCATCACGGGCCAGAACGACGCCGGCAAAACCTACGATCTCGGTGGCGGCGTGATCTATTCCTGCGCCGGCTCGGACTGTTCCTATCTGCGCCAGGTGTATTCGCAGACGGTGCAGTTGCGCAACTGCGCGGCCCGCCGTGCCACCGGAGGACAGCAATGCTGAACAGCCCAGCAAGCCAGCGTGGCGTTGCCTTGGTAGTCGGTCTGATCATGCTCACCGTGTTGACGCTTCTGGTCGTGGCCGCGATCAAGATCGGTATCCTCGAATTGAAAATCGGCGGCGTCAGTCATCTCGCGGCGCAGAATTTCGCCAATGCCGAACTGGCGATCGCCGAGTTTCTGGACAGCAATGTCGGTAGCCTGCAGCCAGGCTGCACCGCCGTCGACCTCAATGGCGCCAGCAAGGACAGGAGCTGCTTTTTCCCGCCGGTCTCCGCCCTCCACCCCGCAGGCACGCCGGGTAACGTCAGTATCAACGGCAACCCGGGTAACTATAGCGCCACGCTGGCGCTGCAAAACGGCACCGCGACCGTCACCGCGAGCGAAATCGGCTGCGGCGCCGATGCCGGGGTCGGCTCAGGCAATCAAGTTCCGGGAGCCGGTATCTTGAGTTGGGACGCCATCGAATTCGACATTCGCGCCCAGTCGGAAGGATCGATTTCCGGCCTGGCGCTGGTGCATCAGGGCGTCAGGAAGAAGCTCACCGCCGGCGGTTGCGGCGGCTGATAACGCAGTCTGGAGAGCGAGGAACCCGATGAATGCCGAACCCGTCAGGCGCTGGCTCTCCTGGATACTGATCATGGCCATGTGCAATCCGGCCTGGGCGCTGGACACCGACATCTACCGAGCCATCGTCACCGGCTCTTCCGCCGCGGAGCCCAACGTCCTGCTGATTCTCGACACTTCGGATTCGATGAATCTGCCGGAAGGCTGGCGGGAGTACCCGGGGGCCTACGATTCACACGTCGAGTATCTGTGGAACGACATCGACATCATCAGCAATACAGAGATTCTCTTCGAGGTGCCCTACGGGCAGGCCGGCAAGATTTCCGATGGCAATGGCTATGTCAATACCCTCCATAACCCTGTCGGCGTACTGCCTGCGCCGACCACGTCCATGGGTTTCTGGGGCGGCGCCAGCGCCGAGGAGAGAAAGCAGATCTGGATCGCCGCGCGCGATTATGCCAATGCCACAGAGCCTGGCGACCCCGGCCCGCGTTCCGTCTATCGCAACTACAGCGAACACAACGTTCTTTTCTGGCTGCCGGCGGGCACCGCCGAGAGCGATCCGCGCCTCTATTCGAACGCCTTCAATCAGTTCTTCGGCGCCGATGCGTTGACCACCTTCGGCGGCACCATCGACCCGGTTACCCAGCATCTGAAGCGCGGCGGCATCGATTTCGGCGCCCCCCCCGCCAAGTACTACGGACAGAACAACCAGTGCCAGTCCTCGCTCGGTGCGCTGACGCCTTCGACGGTTTTCGCGCCGAGCACCTTCCCGCCTAACGCCGGAAAATATCTCAACCAGAAATGGCAGCGCTATGAGCGCTATCTGAATCTCGACGCTTCCCGCTCTTCGAGTTATCCGGGCAGCAATAGCGCGAGCATCTGGTGGTCCCATTACGACGGCTACCTCACCGCCGACCGCGACGCCGATGCCTTTGCAGAGGACGCGAACATGCCCTTGCCCATCCTCTACAGGGATCAAGGAAATGAAGAGGATGAGGCTTCCTATGCCGGCTGGACAGACCTGAAACCGGACTGGGGAGGCTTCAACTTCGCCAGCAGGCTGTTCAATATCACCAGTATCGACATCATCCGACAGCTCCTGGGCGTCTATGGCGGGGACGCGAGCGGCATCGCCAGCCTCAACGAGGCGCGCATCCGCGCCTACCAGAAATTCCGCGTGCCCGGCTATTACGATACTTCGAATACCATCTCCATCGGCGGCGCGACCGTCACCAAGACGCGCAACTGCAACTGGTCGGGCCCGGTCAGCGACGGGCCGGATGCGATCAACCAGACCTTCTCTCTCGGCGGCACCTGCAGTGATTCCGGCATCAGTTGCGACGGCACCGGCGCCCAGTGCAGCGAAGTTTCCAATCCGCCAGCCTGCGCCCAGACCGTGGCCGGACCCTACTACACGCAGGATTTCAACAACTGCCACTGGAGCGGCCGAAGTCGGCTCGACACCGCGATCTACAGCGGTTGCCAATGGTCCGCGGATCGCACCACGGTGTCCGTCGGCGGCGAAGGAGCGAGCGCCGTCTATTTCGTCGGCGGCGTGTGCGCCGGCTCCTGCGCCGGTCCGGGCTGCTCCGATCCGAATGCCACCGGCGTCGATTATTGCGTCAATTCCACCAATCCAGAGCAGACATTCGGCACTACGACCTATCGCAACGTGCTGATCAGCGATGGCAGCAACAGTCTCAGCTCGGGCTGCAGCAACAAGCCCAACGGCACCACCTACTACTATGGCGGCAGCTGTGTCGGGGACATCCGCGTGCCACCGGGCGGCTCCGGTGCCGCCACCGGTGTTGCCGCTGCCTGCGACAAGTCGGTGAGCGATGCAAATCTACAGGTTGGCAGCCAGAACCTAGCTGACGTGCGCACCGACAGCATCACCGCCGGCTGCAGCGACAAGCCCGATACTTGGCAGAACTGCAGCGATCGCCATGCCTCTGGTTGTCCCTACCTCAGTTGCGCGAATCGTACGAGCAGCCAGACCCTCGGCGGCAATAATTATCAGGTGGCCGACCGGATCGCCGAGCCGGAGATGACCCTGGTTCATGACTGCCTTGCCGACGAAGGCGGCGCCGGGCCGTTCATGACCAAGAGGCGGCGCGCCTTCGGTGCCAATGGCAGTCCCTACGACGGGCGTTACAACGGCGCTGCCGGCGACACTCGTTCGAACAGCACTCTGATGTACGACACCGACCCCGCGCGCCGTATCGGGAATGCGCCGGCCTACGACATCTACTCGACCAACTACCTCAACTGGAAATACGGACCGAAATCCCACGGCAATCCGATCGGGCGCAGGACCCGATTGCAGATCGCCAAAGATGCGCTGACACAGTTGGTGCAGAGCAAGGATGGCGTGCGCTTCGGCCTGATGGTATTCAACCGCATGGACAACACATACAGCACCGAGGGCGGCAACATCGTCTATGCCGTCGCCCGCATGGGTACCAATAATCCCGTCGACATTGCCGCGATGGGTCCCGCCGCCAAGGCCGAGAACGATGCCGCGCTGGCCAACCGACAGGTCCTGATCGGCAAGATCAGCGGTCTGGTTGCCACCGCGCAGACGCCGTTGACCGAGTCGCTCTTCGAAGCCTACCGTTACTTCAAGGGCGGTGCACCGAAGTTCGGGCGTCTCGCCATCCCCGCTCTGGACGGGGCCAAGGCGGCCTCGGGCTGCGATCGCAGAGCCTTCGAGACGCCGGGCGACGGCTCGGACGGCAGCGATTGCCTGGGCAGCGCCGGCCACCCCGGCGCATCGGGCAATTACCATTCGCCGATGCTCGACCTGATTGGCAGCGACGGGCAGCCCGCCGTCTGCCAGAAGAATTTCACCCTGCTGGTCACCGATGGCGGGCCCGAGAACGACTGGTCCGCCAACGATCTGATCAAGGCGCTCACTTACCAGAAATCTCCGACCGAGATCATTTCTCCGCGCACCGATGTGAACACCCCGCGAGCCTTGCCCGCCACCCCCTACGATCAATTTAGCCCCGATGGCGTCGCTCCCTTCGGTCCGACCGACAACGGTTCGCTTGATCACGACGGCGGCTACGTCTGGCTGGATGAACTTTCCTATTTCATGGGCAACGCCGATGTCTCGCCCGACAGCATATCGGGCAGCCAGCCCGTCTACACCTACGCCATAGGCTTTGCCGGTAGCAGCACACCGGTGCTGCAGCACGCCGCATCGGCGCAATCCGGAGGCGAGTATTTCTCGGCCGACAATTCCGGGCAGCTCCCCGCAGAATTGAGCGGTGCCATCGATGCCATGGTTTCCTGGACGCCGGTCTCGGGCGGCGGCACGGTGGTGCCGATCTCGGCGTTGAACCGGGCGGAGAACTCGCGCGACGTCTATCTCGGCTTCTTCGGTCCGTCCAACAACAGCCAGTGGGACGGCACCCTGAAGCGCTACGAACTGTCCGATGTCACCGCCGCCGGCGATATCGGCTATTGCGGCAGGCAGCCGGTCGCGGGCAATGACCAGGGCGAGCCGATCGGACTTTGCCTGACCGGCCAGACCGCGGTGACCAACGGCCTGGGCGAGACGGTGTGGAACATCGAGTACATCGACAAGACCCCGGTGGGTGGGGAATTCGCCAGCAAGATAAACGATGCCGCCGTCAGCCAATGGATACCCAGCGCCGTGCCCGACGGCGGCAGCGCGCGCCGGGGCGGCAGCGGCCAGGTCCTGCTCTCCGGCACCGCACCGGTCACCAATCCGGCGGCGCGCAAGCTCTATACCTTCATCACCGGCACTTCCGGCGACGTCTCGCTCTCAGGCTATCCCGTGGCCGAGGGCAATGCATTGCTGACCAAGGCGCGATTGGGCAATGCCGGTATGAGCGATGCGGACCGTGCCACACTGCTCAACTTCGCACGCGGCGGCAATCCCAACAACGCCGCCTGCAGCGACAGCGATGCGACCACGCCTTGTACCGTCTGGCGCGACTGGGCGCACGGCGACATTCTGCATTCCAAGCCGGCGATACTGACTTACTCGGTGGACCGGCAATTCGTTTTCTATCTGAGCACCGACGGGCTGTTGCACGCGGTGGATACGGCCAGCGGCGCCGAGAAGTGGGCATTCATGGTGGAGGAGGCGCTGCCGCTCCTGAGCGCGATGATGGCCGACAGCCCGGGCAGTCACCTGATCGTCACCGACGGCTCGCCCAGCCTGTTCTTTTACGACGCCAACAATGACGGCGTGATCAATGCCGGCGACGGCGACAAGGCGATGCTCTACTTCGGCCAGCGCCGCGGCGGCTCAGCCTATTACGCGCTGGACATCAGCGACATCGACCATCCCAAGTTCGCCTGGAAAATCATTGGCGGCAGGGGAGTTGCCGGTGCCGGCAGCTTGTGCGTCGGTGCCGGTAGCTGCACCGCCGTGGCGGCCTACGACGAACTGGGGCAGAGCTGGTCGTTCCCTGCGGTCGGCAAGCTGCGCGCCCTGACCCCGCCGGCAGCGGCGACGCCGACCCCGGCGTTGATCTTCGGCGGCGGCTACGACCCCAACGAAGATAACGACCCGGTCACCGCCGCCGACACCATGGGTCGTGCCCTGTACGTGGTCAATGGCTACACCGGCGCCGTCGTCAAGAAGTTCGGCGACGCCAACACAGTGCACGGCATGGATTCGAGCTTTCCCTCGGATGCGGCGGCGCTGAACGTGGATCTGGACGCGCAGAATCTGCTTGATCGGGTTTATATCGGCGACACCGCCGCCAACCTCTATCGCTTCGACATCGACGATGCCGATCCGGCGCACTGGACCGGCGGCCGCATCGCCCAACTGTCTGACACTTATTCGCTGCCGGGGACGGCACCTGACCGCAAGATCCTGTTCCCGCCGATGCTGGTGAAACAGAATTTCGGTGGGCGTTACGACGCCGTCTATGTTGGCACCGGCGATCGCGAGCACCCATTGAAAACCGCCGGGGTCGCCGACAAGATGTTTATGATCAAGGACAATCCGCTCTACGATGCGGACTACGCGCTGGCTGCGAGCTATCCTAGCGACCTGATCGACATCAGCAGCATCAGCGACCAGGCGGGCTTCGATGCGCAGGTGCCCGTCGCCACCTGGAAGGCCAAGAAGGGCTGGTATTACTCGCTGCCGGGCAGCGGCGAGAAGGTCACCAGCAGCCCGACGATTTTCAGCCAGACCCTGCGCTTCGCAAGTTACGCGCCCTTGCAGGTGGTCAATGCCTGCGTACCCTCCGGGCGCGGTCAACTCTACGGTTTGAACGCCCTATCAGGCGTGCCGCTGGCGTCGTCCGGGAACAACATGACGACCGGCAACCCGAGGGTCTATGCCGACTTTTCCTCGCGCGGCTACCTCAGCAGCGGCGTGCCCATCGTCTACAACAAGCGCGCCTATATCCTGCAGGTCACCGAGAGCGGCCACATCCTGGCCGGCGGCATCGCCGGCAACACGGTGGGCAAGATCTACTGGTATCGCGAGGCCGATCGCTGAGAAGGCTCACGGCTCGTCGGCGAGCATCCGTGGCAAGGGAAAGACGACATTCTCGGATATGCCCGGAAGCGTTCTGACATCCGTGGCGCCCATTTGCCGCAGGCGCTCGATCACCTGCGCGACCAGCACCTCGGGAGCGGAAGCGCCGGCGCTGACGCCGACCTTGTCGCTGCCGTCGATCCAGGCCGGATCTATCTGATCGGCGCTATCGACGAGATGGGCGCGAACGCCCAGGTGTTGGGCCACTTCGCGCAGGCGGTTGGAATTGGAGCTGTTGGTCGAGCCGACCACGATCACCAGGTCGCATTGCGGCGCCAGCAGCTTCACCGCATCCTGGCGGTTCTGCGTGGCGTAGCAGATGTCGCTCTTCTTCGGTCCGGTGATCGCAGGAAAGCGTGCCTTGAGCGCCGCGACGATCGCCGCGGCGTCGTCCACCGAGAGCGTGGTCTGGGTCACGTAGGCCAGCCGTCCGGGATCGGCGACGACCAGGCGGGCGACATCGGCGAGGTTCTCGACCACGTGCATGCCGTCCTTGACCTGCCCGGTCGTGCCCTCGACCTCGGGGTGGCCGCGATGCCCGATCATGACGATTTCGCGCCCGGCATCGCGCATCTTCGCCACCTCGATATGAACCTTGGTGACCAGCGGGCAGGTGGCGTCGAAGACCTTGAGGCCGCGTTGCTCGGCCTCCTCGCGCACCGCCTTGGCAACACCGTGGGCGCTGAAGATCACCGTACCGCCGGCGGGCACCTCATCCAGTTCCTCGACGAACACCGCGCCTTTGGCGCGCAGGTCCTCGACCACGT
>JAJXTQ010000030.1 GCA_021783685.1 Pseudomonadota bacterium
CGCAGCCGCGACCACCGCCCGGCCTGTGCCAACGGGCTCGCATGCGCCGCCCGCCGCGCGCTGCCGAAATCGCCGCGGCGCATGCGCCGCCGGGGCCGCCGGAACGCGGCGAAGCCGTCGGCCGTCGCCAGTCCCCACCCGATGAGCTCGGTCAGCGCCGTATCGACGTGGCTGGGCAGCAGGCCGCTCTCGGCGATGAGTTCTTCATGAAACAGTGCGCCGCCGTTCTCCAGCGCCGCCAGGAGACTTTGCGCAGCGCCGGACAGCGGGATCGTGCCCGGATCGGGCAAGGGCGCCACCGCACGCCAGGCGCGCCATTGTCCGCGCGGAATGAGGGTCAGCGGAATCTGGCGCAGGCTGCTCCCACGAAACCGCGGCCGGTCGCCCGCCTCGCCGGCCTCCGGCAGCGCAAGGCGCAACCAGAGATAGCGCCCCTGTGACAGCAGGGCGTCGAGATCGGCGGGCGCAAAGCCCTTGATCCGGGCCGACAGGAGCTCGCCTTCCCAGGCCGGCGCCGGCGCCGACCAGCCGGCCAGCCGGTCCAGCGCCGCGCACAAGGCATCCGGACCCTGCGGCGGTGCGTCTAGGCCGTGCCAGTGCAACAGAAAGCGCTGAAAATCCGCCGCGCCGACCGTGTCCTGCTGCGCGCGCCGCCGCTGCAGGCTGGCGCGTTGCAGGCGCGCGAGGACGCGCCGCTCGCACCACTGCGCCACGCCGGCTGCGGTAAAGCTTCCGGCCATGACCTCGCCCTGCGCCGCCAAGGCTTCGAGCGCCGCCTCCACCGCCGCAACCGCGACGCCCAAGGGCGCGGCAAGCACAGTCGCGGTCGAGGGCGCCTGGCTCGCCAGCCGGTCACGCAGGACGCGCTGCAAAGCCGTGGCGCATGCGCTCGATCCCCCGGACGCCTGGCAGGCGGACTGCACCTCGGCGAGCCGTTCGCGCGCCACCCACAACGGGGCATCGGAGCCCCGGCTGAGCGCGTGGGCACGCCCCGCCGCGCACAGAGCCGCAAACCACGTCGCGGCCTCGGGGTGACAGGCAGCGCCTTCATGAGCGTCGAGAAAGCCGCAGACCTCGAGCGCATCGAGCAGTTCCTCGGCGTCGCGCGGCGGCGGCCGGAGCTGCGCTTGGACGGCCGCAACGACGGCTTCGTCGCACAGCGTCGGCGCGGCGGCCTCGGTCCAAGCCGCGCTGCGCGTGGCGATCGCGCGCGTGCGCCGCTCCTCGGCCGCGCCATCGTCGAGAAAGGCATAAGGCTTGGCGTTGATCACCGCTTCGGCCAGGGGCGAGGGGGCCGTCAGGTCGCGCCCGCTGACCCGCACCGCGCCGGATTCTAGGCCCTGCAGCAGGCGCTCCAGCCCCGCCCCGTCCATCACCTCGTCCAGACTGTCGCGCAAGGTCTGTTGCACCAGCGGATGATCCGGGATCTCGCGCTCGCCCCGGATGTTCTCCAGACAGGCGAGCTGATCGGGAAAGATCAGCGCAATGAGGTCCTCGGCATCCTGACGCTGAAACTGGGGCGGCCGGCGCCGGCCGCCCTGGCGACGCGGGACGGTGAGCGCCGTAGTCGCCACCCAGCGCCAGCGGGCCGGGAAGAACGGTGCGTCCAGCAGCGCCTGGACGAGCACCGCGCGCACCGTGCGCGAATGCAGGTAGCGCGGCACGTCCAGCAGATCGAAGCGGTGCGTCGGGCCGAGCGACAGCAGCAGGCTGTCCTCCAGCGCGGCGGCCTGCAGCTCGAAGTTGAACTGGCGACAGAAGCGCTTGCGCAACGCGAGCCCGAAGGCGCGGTTGATCCGCGCCCCGAACGGGCTGTGGATGACCAGATGCGGATCGCCGACCTCGTCGAGAAAGCGCTCCAGAATCAGATGATCCTGCGTCGGCAGCGCGCCCAGCGCCGCATGCGCCGCGGCGAGGTATTGGGTGAGCTGGTCGGCCGCCGGCAGGGCGAGCTGGTAATCCTGCGCCAGCAGCGTGCGCGCCGCATCGATGCCGCCGGCCTCCAGCGCCGCCGCCACGGCTGCATTCAGACCCGACACCGCCGCGGACAGGGCGTCGCTGCGCCCCGGCGCCTCGCCCAGCCAGAACGGAATGCCCGGCGGCGCCTCGCCGGCGTCGCTGACCTGCACCCGGTCGGTCTCCACGCGCAGGATGCGGTAGGCGCGATTGCCGAGCTGAAAGATGTCGCCGGCCAGGCTCTCGAAGGCGAAATCCTCGTTTACCGTGCCGACCCGCACACCCTCGGGCTGCAGGATGACGTCGTAGTCGAACTGATCGGGAATGGCGCCGCCGTTGAGCAGGGCGCTCAGGCGCGCGCCGCGGCGCGGCCGCAGGATGCCGGCGGCAGCGTCGCGGAACAGATGCGCGCCGCGCCGTCCGCGCCGGGTGTCCACGCCTTCGGCCAGAAACGCGACGAGCCGATCGAACACGGCCCGCTCGAGCGCCCGGTAGGGCCAGGCGGCGGTGACCTGGGTCCACAGCGCGGCCTCGGTGATTTCGCCGCGCGCGGCCACCTCGGCCACCATCTGCTGCGCCAGCACATCCAGCGCCCCGGATGGGATCGCCAGCCGGTCGAGCGCGCCCGCGCGGACGGCGTGCAGCAGGGCGGCGCACTCCGCCAGATCATCGCGGCTGAGTGGGAACAGCCGGCCCTTGGGGGTGCGCCCCACGCCGTGGCCGGAACGCCCGATCCGCTGCAGGAAGGCGTTGATGCTGCGCGGCGAGCCCAACTGACAGACCAGATCGACCTCGCCGATGTCGATGCCGAGTTCCAGGGATGCCGTCGCCACCAGCACCCGCAGCGTCCCGGCCTTGAGGCGCGCCTCGGCGTCCAGGCGGTGCTCGCGCGCCAGACTGCCGTGATGCGCCGCCACCTGATCGCGGCCCAGCCGCTCGGCCAACTGGCGCGCGACGCGCTCGCACTGCCGGCGCGTATTGACGAAAACCAGCGTGGTGCGATGGGCAAGGGCGCGCTGCGCGAGCCGGTCGTAAAGCTCGCCCCAGACCTCGTTCGACAGGACCGCTTCCAGTGGCGCGTCGGGCAGTTCCAGCGCCAGATCCCACTGCCGGCGATGACCGGCGTCGACGATCGCGCATCCGGCCGGCCGGCCGGTGAGCATCGCGGCGACGGCGGTGAGCGGCTGCGCGGTGGCAGAAAGCCCGATGCGCTGCGCGCGCTGACCCGTCAGGGCGTCGAGCCGGGTCAGCGACAGGGCGAGGTGTGCGCCGCGCTTGGTGCCGGCGAGTGCGTGGATTTCATCGACGATGACCGTGCGCACCGTGGCGAGCATGCGCCGGCCGGAGGCGCTGGTGAGCAGGAGATAAAGCGATTCGGGCGTGGTGACGACGATGTGCGGCGGGATGCGCCCCATGCGCTGGCGCTCGCCGGCCGGCGTGTCGCCGGTGCGCACCCAGGTGCGAATGCCGACGGCTCGTGCGCCCTCGGCCCGCAGCAGCTCGCCGATGCCGTCCAATGGATGCTGCAGGTTCTTTTCGACGTCGTTGGAGAGCGCCCGCAGCGGCGAGACATAGAGCACGCGCGTCTCGTCGGCCAACCCGTCCGTCAGGGCCTCGCGCACCAGCGCGTCGATCGCCGCCAGAAAGGCGGCCAGCGTCTTGCCCGAACCGGTCGGCGCGCTGATGAGGGTGTCGCAGCCGGCGGCGATGCGCGGCCAGGCCGCGGCCTGCACCGCCGTCGGCACGCCGATCGCCTGCGCAAACCAGCGCCGGGCCGCGGGATGGAATGTTGCGGGAAACACATCGGGCTGGGCAGCCATCGACCCCTCACTCAGCAGACGGCCTCATCACCGGGCCGCTCGGTGTTGGACGATCGGTATACTATGGCGTTCCCGAAGATCCTGCCGAGCCGCCGATCATGTCCGTCCCCGCTGCCGACACCTCCAACAACTTCAAGCGCCTGCAGAAACGCTTGCGCCACGAGGTCGGCCAGGCGATCCAGGACTACGGCATGATCTCATCCGGCGACAAGGTCATGGTCTGCCTCTCCGGCGGCAAGGATTCCTACACGCTGCTGGACATCCTGCTCGGCCTGCAGCGCAGCGCGCCGGTCGACTTCGAGATCCTCGCCGTCAATCTCGACCAGAAGCAACCGGGCTTTCCCGAGACCGTGCTGCCGGACTACCTCACCGCGCTGGGCGTGCCCTTCCACATCATCGAACAGGACACCTACAGCATCGTCCAGTCGGTGGTGCCCGCCGGGAAGACCACCTGCGGGCTGTGCTCGCGCCTGCGCCGGGGCATCCTCTACCGTTTCGCCGCCGAGCACGGCGTCACCCGGATCGCACTGGGTCATCATCGCGACGACCTCATCGAAACGCTGTTTCTCAACCTCTTTTTCGGCGGCAAGCTGCAGGCCATGCCGCCCAAGCTCCAGTCCGACGACGGTCGCCATATCGTGATCCGGCCACTCGCCTACTGCGCGGAGGCCGACATCGCCCGCTATGCAAGGGCGCGGGCGTTTCCCATCATTCCCTGCAACCTCTGCGGCTCGCAGGAAAACCTGCAGCGCCAGGCGATCAAGCAGATGATCCAGGACTGGGAACGCCAGTACCCCGGCCGCACCGACTCGATCTTTGCGGCCCTGCGCAACGTCAGCCCGGCGCATCTGGCCGATCCCGCGCTGTTCGATTTCGCCGGCCTCGGCGCGAACAGGGCGCCGCCCGTCAACTGGCTCGCGGGCGCAGGCCCCGTGGCCGATGCGCCGACCGCCGCCACAGACACGTCCGGCGAGCAGCCGCTGCGCTTCATGCCCCGCGTGGGGCGCTGAGCGATCCCGCAGGCCGCGTCCCAGCGGCGCGGGTCGGCCTCAGTCCGGGAGCGGCGGCGCTGCCCTGCCGGGGTCGCGCGGGATAGCCCGCGCATCCCAATGCCGGATGGCCCAGTCGAGCAATGCGTCGGGCTCGATACGGCCGGCCTCGGGCGGCAGCCTCTGCCCGAGGAAATCCAGCGCCAGAGCCAACAGCTTCCCGGGTGACCCGTCCGCCACCGCCGCGGCGCCCAGTCGCTTGGAGAGCTTTTCACCCTGACGGTCGAGCGCCAGCGGCACGTGGAGGTAGGCCGGCGTCGGCAGGCCCAAAAGGCGTTGGAGATGGATCTGGCGCGGGGTGGAGGTCAACAGATCCGCGCCGCGCACCACCCGGTCGATCCCCTGGGCCGCGTCGTCGACCACCACGGCGAGCTGATAGGCGATGATTCCGTCGGCCCGGCGCAGCACGAAATCGCCGCACAGCGCGTCGAGCGCATGGCGCTGCGAGCCTTGCACGATGTCGTGCCACGCGATGGGCCTCTCATCCGTCCGCACCCGCCAGGCTGCATGATCCGTTGCCGGGCGAGAACGCGCGCGACAGGTGCCGGGATAGCGATAGCCCTCGGGCCCGGTGAGCCCGGCCTGCGCGATGTCCGCCCGGGTGCAGGTGCAGGCATAAAGCCAACCGGCTGCCGCGAGATGCGCCAACGCATCCGTGTAGCGCCCGGCGTCCTGGCTTTGATAGCACACCGCGCCGTCCCAGTGCAGACCGAAGCGTTCGAGGGTGCGCAGATGCGCCTCGGCCATGCCGGGGACGACGCGTGGCCGGTCCAGATCCTCGATGCGGACCTGCCAACGTCCGCCTCGCGCGCGCGCATCGAGAAAGCTCGCCAAGGCGGCGACAAGGGAACCGAAATGCAGGGGGCCGGTCGGTGATGGGGCGAAGCGGCCACATGCCATGGCCGCGGCTTCCGGCACAGCGGTGACGGGGTTCAGCCCCCCATCTGGCGCTCGCGGATCTCGTCGAGCGTCTTGCAGTCCACGCATTGCGTGGCGGTGGGGCGCGCCTCGAGGCGGCGGATGCCGATTTCGACGCCGCAGCTTTCGCAATAGCCGTAGTCCCCTGCGTCCAGCGCGCCCAGGGCTTCGTCGATCTTCTTCAGCAGCTTGCGCTCGCGGTCGCGGGTGCGCAGCTCGAGACTGAAGTCGGACTCCTGGCTGGCCCGGTCGTTGGGATCGGGAAAATTGGCGGCTTCGTCCTGCATGTGGTGCAGGGTGCGGTCGACCTCCTCCATCAGCTCCCGTTTCCACGCCTGCAGTATGGCCCGGAAATGGGCCTGCTGGGCGGCGTTCATGTACTCCTCGCCGTCCCGGATCGGGTAGGGCTCGAAGCCTTTCACGGGGGGGTTGATGGAGGGCTGGCTCGTCTGATCGGTGGCCGCCATCGCGGTACTCCTCGCTAATCACCGGACCCGAGGGGGCCTGAGCAAAAATAAACCGCGATTGTATATCAGAGCAACCGCCGATCGACAAGAGAAATTGTCGCTCCTCGTCATCCCGCAGGCGGGCACCGGCAACCGCCGCAGCCGGTCAGCGCTCGGGCCGGACGGGGCCCGTCCACCCAACGCCGCACATCTTGAGAATGAACCGGCTATCAATGTCATCTGTCGGTATTGCGATTGCCGGCCATCGCGCCCGTGACGCACGCGGCGATGCACGAAATGAACGACGCCGAACTCGCGGCAGCGGACGGTCAGGCCATGCTCGGTGGCCGTCTGTTCAATTACGCCGCGTCGTTCGCGTGGAATCCCTCGTATGACGCGCCCGACTTCGACGTGACCACGACGCCCGTCCTGGGCGGCGTCGCGGTGGACACAGGTTTCTCCGTGAACTGGGAAGTGTTCCCACCTGGAGCTTCGGCGTCACCGGCAAACACTCCGGCACGCCCTACTACACGACGTCGGGGTCCGGCAACTGGGATCCGATCGATTTCAGGTGGTCCAACCGTCGCACCTTTAAATTGTTCGATGACGCAAGGGCTCGCCGCGCCCATCGGGGCGGACACGCGGGGACAAGGACCGGGACGGTCCTTGTCCCTCTTGTGCATCGTCATCTCCACCAGAGGTCGAGACTCAGTTCGTGGCCGCCACCTTTGCCGCCGAAACCTCACGCGCCGTCCAGGTCGGCGGGCTGCGCATCTCCTCGGCGAAGCGCCTCGGTCCGCCGGGGCCGACCGTGTCCGGGAACCAGAGGATGGCGGTCAGCGAAATGTCGAGCTTGCCGACCGGAAATCCGCGCGCATCCACGCCGATGCGTGGCGTCGCTCCCGGAAAGTCCTCCCAGGGGGTCGTCGCCTTGGGATCGTCCTCATAGAGCAGCCGCAGGTCTTCAGGCCAGCCCGGCGGGATGTCGAAGCGTGCGAACACATCCCAGCCCAGTCGGCTGTCCATCCACAGCCAGTTCTTGTCGTGCGAAATGGCCGCAGTGCGCTCCAGTTCGCTCAACTTGCCGTCCACGATCGCGTAACCGTCCGGATCGCGGCTGCCGGCGGCATTCACCCGCCCGCCCTGGATGTCGTTGAAATCCAGGGCCAGGATGAAGCGCGGCTGATTGAGCACGCGCGTCAGGACCTCGCCACCCGGGATCTGGATGGAGACCGGCAGGGTGATGCCCTGATCGTAGATCGTGACCTGCGAGAGGATGTTGAAGACCGGGATCCCCGCCACGATGATGCGCAGCTTGAGCAGACCGGTGGTCCGGACCACGCCGTCCTTGGCAAAGATCAGCTCGGGGCGAATGTTGTCCATGGTGTTGAAGCGCAGTTTCGGCCAGGCGGTGAAAACGCCCGTCTCCAGCTCGCCGTAGATGGCGTCCAGCACCCGCTTGTCCTGGCGCGGCCCCACGTTGGCACGAAAATCCTGGAAATCCAGGAAATTCGCCGGATTCGTGCGGAACTGGAAATAGGTGTTGTTCGAGATGCCGGTCTTGGCGTCGAAGGACACGTAATCCGCCGGGTTGCGGCGCGCATCGCCCTCCACCAGATAGGCATAGCGCTGCTTGCCGTCGTGCTCGAACGCCAGCTCCTTGAGGATGCGCCCTTCGACCGCGCCGTGCCGGGTCGCGTCGTAGGGCTCATAGCCGGTGTCCCGGTACATGAACACGATTTCGTCGACCGGATCGACGACCCCGTAGCGGCCCTGCACCTTGTTGGGCGATACCTCCGGCAGAAAGACCCAGCCCTTCTCATCCATCTCGTCGATCTGGAACGGGATGGGCTGCATGCGGTCACCCCGCACCACCATCACCGAGACCCGGTCCACACTCTGCCCCGCCAATCCGGCCACCGCGGATCCCTTGATCACCACCGGATACAGATAGCTGTAATGGCTCAGATCAAGCCTTTCGATCGCCTGGATCAATTGTTCCGGCGTGAGCGCCCGCAACAAAGACATGTTGTTGACGAGATAGGTCGGATCGTTGCGGTAGGCGGTCACCGCCTGCTCGAAGGTCGCGGCGTCCACCTTGCCATAAGCAATTGGCTCGGCCGCCTCGGCCGCCGCAGCCAACATCGCGAGAGTCACGACCGCCCGCCACGCGGACCGCCCGACGTTCATCCATGTCGCCATAGTCATCTCCTCCTTGATCGTTCTTAGGTGTCGTCCCTCATGCCGGTCGTGGCCGATGCCACTAAACCACTGAACGGACGAAAAAAGCATAGGTCACCCAGCGGGACTTGCATTTTTCTTTTATTGCGCGGCGGGCTTATGATGGGTCAGGAAAACGGACGACCGGCCCCGCCCGCGGCGGCCCGGCGCATCGACAAGCCGCAGGATGCGGTCACGAGGAGGAGAAGACGCATGAGCACGTGGGACCTTTTGATCAAGAACGCCCTTGTTTTCGACGGCAGCGGGGCGGCGCCGCAGAGCCATGACGTCGCCATCCATCAGGGCCGCATCGTCGCCAAGGGCATCGATCTCAAGCCGCACCTGGCCCGCACGGTGATCGACGGCGCGGGCCAGTGGCTGATGCCGGGGCTGCTCGACATCCACACCCATTTCGATCTGGAAGTGGAAGTGGACCCCGGCTTGCCGGAAGCGGTCCGCCACGGCACGACGACGGTCGTCATGAGCAATTGCAGCCTGGGGCTGGCCTTCGGCCTGCAGTCCTACGGCTGGGGCGATCCCCTGGCCGACAACCCCAGCGTCGATTGTTTCGCGCGGGTGGAAAACATTCCCAAGCCGGTGCTGGTGAAAGCCCTCGACGGCCACGTCACCTGGGACAACCCGATCGACTACCTGAAGCATTTCAAGGAGCTGGCCCTGGGGCCCAATGTCTGCCCGATGGTGCCGCACACCATGCTGCGCGTGGCGGTGATGGGCATGCCGGGCGCGCTGAGCGACAAGCCGACCGACGCGCAGATCGTCGAGATGTGCCGCGTGCTCGACGAATGCATGCAGGCGGGCTACGTCGGCCTGTCGACCGACGGACTGCCCCTGCACTATCTGGCCAACGACCCCTACCGCGGCGAGCGCATCCCGGCCCAGCACGCGACGCGCAAGGAGATCCGCGCCCTGTGCGAGGTGGTGCGCGCCCACGACGGCATCGTCCAGTTCACGCCCAACCCCGATGCCAAGCTGGCGACCCTGTCCTTGATGCTGATGGGCAGCGCGCGCATCTATGGCAAGCCGCTGCGCATGACCGCCACCGCGGCGATGGACCTGAAATCGCAACCCATGGCGTGGAAAGGCCTGCTGCGCGTCAACCGGTTGATCAACTCAAAGCTCTTCAAGGGTCGTTTCGCCTTCCAGGCGCTGTCGGCACCGTTCAAGGTCTATGCCGACGGCGTGACCTCGCCGTTGATGGAAGAACGCCCGGCATTTCGCGAACTGATCGCCCTGGAACTGGACGACCGCGACGGCCGCCAGCGCCTGCTCAACGATCCAGCCTACCAGGCCCGTTTCCGGAAAGACTGGATGTCCGGCAAACAGGGTTTCAACCTCGCCCGGCTGGCGCGGCGGCTCGGGTTCGAGCCGACCACCTTCAATCGCGACCTCGCCGACATGGAGCTCGTTTCCGTCCCGGACATGCCGGAGTGGCGCGGGCAGAACATGCAGGCGATCTACGACCGGCTGCGGCGATTCCAGGAAAGCGAGGGACGCACCGGCCATCTGAGCGAGGCCGAAGGCGCGGCATTCGCCCTGTTCCCCGATCCCATCGTCGATGACGCCGAGTTCATGCTGCACCTGCTGCGTCGTTACGACCGCAGCTTCCGCTGGGCAATGACCACGGCCAATACCCGCCCCGGAATCCTCAAGCAGTTGCTGCTCGATGAGAACACGCTGCCCGGCTTCAATGACTCCGGCGCCCACCTCACCAACATGGCGTTCTTCGACGGCAATCTGCGCACCCTGAAGTTCGCGCAGGAAGACGGTCTCGAGACGGTTGCCCGGCAGGTCCGGCGACTGACCCGCGACCCGGCGGCCCTGTTCAATCTCGAAGTCGGCACACTCGATCTCGGCGCCCGGGCCGACGTGATCCTGATCGATCCCGAGGCGCTCCGGGCCTACGACGCCGAGGCCGCGACCGTGATGCAGCATCGCGACATCTTTGAAAGCGCACAGATGGTCAACCGGTCGGACGGCGTCGTGACGCAGGTGATCATCGCGGGGCAGGTGGCCTGGGACGGCGTGCGTTACACCCCGATCTTCGGACGCCAGCGGCTGGGTCGGGTCCTGACGCGCGCCGGAACGATCCCGCCCGGCCACGACGATCGGCCCAAGCCGGTCGAACTGCCGCAGCGGGCTGCCGGCTGAGTTCACGCGCGCCGGGCATGCATGCGAGGCATTGAATAAAGGAAAGGCCCTCGGTTGAGGGCCTTCACGGCTTTTTTTGTTTTTTTCCTTGCACGCCGTCCGGTCGATCCGGCTTCTGGTTGGCCATGCCTGGCGGTGAATGTCGTTCTGTTTTCCTCGGTCCCTTTATGGCTGTTGTTGTCGTGGCGACCGGGTGGATCTCACCGTCGCCATACTCATTGCAGATGGCATGCCAAAATATCCAAGCCATGCCAAACAATAAATAAAAGCTTTTATATCAAATATTTGAATTCACCTGCCTGCGCTGAACGTTCCACGCGCAGCGGTGCTCGCCGCGGAAGCCCCAGGTCCGCTGGCCATGATTTTCCCGCACGCGGACACAAACTGACCCCCAGGGTCCGTTTCGGGATCACCGCCGCCGACGGTGCCGGGGTCCCGTCAACGGCAAGTGATGCGCCAGAGGCAACGGATGGCCGGGTTGCGCGCGAAATCGGGTGGCAGCGTGGCGCGGCTCAGATCCTCCACCCGCCAGCGCTCGGCCACCGCCGGATCGAGCCGGAAGCGGCGGTGGTTGGTGGAAAAGACGAGCTGGCCGCCAGGCGCCAGACGTGCCATGACGGATGCGATGAGCGCGGCATGATCCCGCTGCACGTCCCAGGTTCCGCTCATGCGCTTGGAGTTGGAGAAGGTCGGCGGGTCGAGAAAGATGAGATCGTAGAGGCCGCCGTCCTCGTCGATCCAGGTGCGACCGTCGGCCTGGATCAGGGGGTGTTGCGGGCCGTCGAGGTCGTTGAGACGCAGGTTTTCCCGCGCCCAGTCGAGATAGGTCGCCGACAGATCGACCGAGGTGGTGGCGATCGCCCCGCCGGCCGCCGCATAGACCGTCGCGCTGCCGGTATAGCAGAAAAGATTGAGGAAACGCCCGCCGGCTGCCGCCTCACGCAACAGGGCGCGGGTCGCCCGATGATCGAGAAAGAGGCCCGTGTC
>JAJXTQ010000031.1 GCA_021783685.1 Pseudomonadota bacterium
GCCGCGTCATGGCCATGGTGCGCGGGGCTTAAAAGCCGTGCGGATATTTTCTTCCCTCTACGCCCGCGCCATGCAATGGTCGCGGCATCGCCACGCGCCCTGGTATCTGGGCGGGGTGAGTTTCGCCGAATCGTCGTTCTTTCCGATTCCGCCGGACGTGATGCTCGCGCCGATGAGCCTCGCCAATCCGTCCAGGGCCTGGCGCTTCGCCCTGATCACCACGCTGACGTCGGTGGCCGGTGGCCTGTTCGGCTATGCGATCGGCTATTTTACTTTTGATGCGATTGAACCCTGGCTGCGTGAATCGCACTATTGGACGGCGTATCAAACCTCGGTCGTCTGGTTTGAAAAGTGGGGCTTCTGGGCGGTGTTCGTCGCCGGCTTCTCGCCCATCCCCTACAAGGTGTTCACCATCGCCGCCGGCGCCCTGTCGATGGCGCTGCTGCCCTTCACCCTGGCCTCGCTGATCGGGCGCGGCGCGCGTTTCTTCTTCGTGGCCGGGTTGATGAAATGGGGCGGCGCACGCATGGAAGCGGCGCTGCATCGCACCATCGACCGCCTGGGCTGGGCGACCGTCGCGCTGGTCGTGGTCGGCGCGATCGTCTACCACTGGGCGGGCATGTCATGACCGGCCCGGTGCCGGCGGAGCCCATTGCCGGGCCGTATTCCGGCCAGCGCGTCGCCCTGCTCACGCAGCACGGCAAGGAACGGGTGATCGCGCCGGTGCTGGATGCCGCGCTCGGCTGCCGGGTCGAGCGGGTGAGCGGCTTCGATACCGACACCTTGGGCAGTTCACCCGCGATATCCCGCGCGCCGGTACTCAGATCGAAGCCGCGCGCCGGAAAGCGCGCATCGGCATGGAATTGTCCGGCCTGCCGCTGGGGCTGGCGAGCGAGGGCGCGTTCGGGCCGGACCCGATGGCGGGACTGTTCCCCTGGAACGTCGAGCTGCTGGTGTTCATCGACGACGAGCGCGGCATCGAAGTGACGGGCATGGCGCAGCAAGCGACGCGGTTCGCCCACCTGCTCACGGATGATTGGGAGCAGGCCGCGCAATTCGCCCGCCAGGCCGGATTTCCCGAGCATCACCTGGTGGTGCGCCCGCAAGGCCAGGACGACCCTCGCATTGAAAAATCCCTCGCCACCTGGACGGCGCTCGAAGCCGCTTTCAGGCGGGCGTGCGACTGGGCGGAAAACGGCCAGGTATTTCTGGAAAACGATCTCCGCGCCCATGCCCACCCCATGCGCATGGAAGTCATCCGCCTGGCCACCGTAGACCTCGCGGCCAAACTGAACTCGCCCTGTCCAGCCTGCGGTGCGCCCGGCTTCCAGGTCGTGGAGCGGCTGCGCGGCCTGCCATGCGCCGCTTGCGGCGCGCCCACGCGGGAGATTCGCGCCGACATTCACGGCTGCCTCAAGTGCGATCATCGCGAAACGCGCGAGCGCGTTGGCTTGGAACACACCGATCCGGGTCGCTGCGACTTTTGCAACCCCTGATCATTGCAACCATCACCCCAGTGGAAAACTACGATGCTGAACCGCCTGCGACGCCTGTCTCCCAAAACGCTCAAGGCTGACCTGTCGGCCGGGTTGACCACCGCGCTGGTCGCGATTCCCGACGGCATCGCCTCGGCCATTCTGGCTGGGCTGAACCCGATTCACGGCCTCTACGCGCTGATGATCGGCACGCCGATCGCGGCCATGCTGGCGAGTTCCCAGTTCATGTACGTCGCCAATACCGGCGCGCTGGCTATCGGCACAGGCGGCGCGCTGGAGGGCTACAGCGGGGAAGACAAGGTCGCAGCACTGGTTGTGCTGGTGCTGCTGGCAGGGTTGATCCAGCTGGGGCTTGGTCTGCTGAAGTTGGGCGGGCTGGTTCGTTTCGTGGCGAATGCCGTACTGATCGGCTTCATGACCGGCGTGGCCGTGCGTATCATCCTGAGCCAGCTCGGCGAGCTGAACGGCTATCACGCGGAAGGCAGCAATGCGATGATGCGCACCCTCGACTGGCTGCTGCATCTGCGCCACTCCGATCTAGCCTCGACCGCACTTGGCCTGGGTACGCTGGCGCTGGTTTTTGTGCTGAACCGTACCCGCCTTGCGCAACTGGGCATGGCGATTGCCCTGGTGGCGGCTACCGTGCTGGCAGCGCTGGCCGGCTTGAACAGCGTGGCGACGCTCGCCGACACCACGCTCATCCCGGATGGTCTGCCGCCGCTGGTCGTACCGCAGTGGGAGATGGTTGCGACCTTGCTGCCTTCGGCAGCCGGTCTGGCGATCATCGCTCTGGTGCAGGGGGTCGGTGTGAGCAAAACGGTGCCCAATCCTGATGGCACTTATCCCAATATTTCCAGAGATTTTGCGGCCAAGGGCGTGGCCAACGTAGCGTCTGGCATGTTTGCAGGTATGCCGGTGGGGGGCACGATGTCGGAGACGGCGGTGAGCCTCAAGGCGGGTGCACGCTCGCGCTGGGCAGGCATATTCTCGGGGCTGTTCATTGTCATGGGTGTGTTGCTCCTGGCCGATCTGCTGGGCTATCTGGCCATGCCGGCCATTGCGGCGCTGCTCATCGTGGCGGGCATCGAAGCGATCAAGCCAGACCGGATCGGCGATGTCTGGCATTCCGGCTGGGAGCCGCGCATCATCTTGCTGACAACCTTTTTTGCCACACTGATCCTGCCGATCCACGAGGCGGTTTTTCTCGGTGTGGCCTTGTCGATGCTGCATTTTCTGTATGTCTCCTCGCTCGACGTGAGAATCGTCAGCCTCCAGTTCGGAACCGATGGCTCGGTTGTGGAAGCGCCCGTCCCTGCCAGGGTCGAATCGGGTAGTCCCGTTGTTATCATGATGTACGGCAATCTGTATTTCGCGGCCGCAGCGACGCTGGAAAGTCGATTGCCGGATGCGCAGGAGGGCGCACGCGTGATTTTGCGCTTGCGGGGTATTCCCCGAATAGGCAGCACGCTGGTCTCCGTGCTTGAGCAGTACGCGCTCAAACTCCAGCGCAAAGGTGCCCAGCTCGTGCTCGCCGAAGTGAGCCCCACTCTGCATGAACAGTTGATCAACACGGGTACCGTCATGATGTGCGGCGAAAAAAATATATTCGTTGAGCAGCCCGATCTGTTCGCAGCGACCCGGCAGGCCTTGCGCTTACCCCAAGGCTCGGCTTGAATCGGCATATGGCTATTGACATCGACTCGCCACTGGCTCGCCGCATCGCGGCATTTGCCTTTCTTGTCTTCATCTTTGGCGCGACTTTCTGGGTGTTGTCGCCATTTTTTGCCGCGCTGGCCTGGGCCGGTATCCTGGCTTATGTGACCTGGCCGCTGCACCAGCGGCTGCACCAGTGGCTGCCTGAGCGCGAGAACCTGGTGGCTTTCCTGATGACGCTGGGCGTGGCGGGGACCCTGTTGTTGCCGCTGCTATGGGTGATGTTCATCCTGCTGGCCGACGTGGCGGCCGCGTCTGCTCTGCTGCGCAAGATTGCCGCAGAGGGTTTGCCACCTCTGCCGCCCGGTGTGCGCGAGCTGGCGCATGGTGAGACGCAGGCGGCGCTGGGGTTGTTTTTGTGGGGCGCGCTGGTGGTGAGCTGGATTGACAACCTGATCCGCCCAATGGCCATCATCCCCTTGCAGATCAAGATGGTGTACGGCATCGGCCGCGCCTACGGCGTGACGCTGGATCAGGGCCACATCAAGGAACTCATCGCCGCCGCTGGCGTGGGGCTCACCTCGCAATATCTCGAACAGTTCGGCCGCAAGCTGTTAGGTGACCTGCTTGGGAAAATGGCGGGCAAGACGGTGGGCAAGGTCGGCGGCGCGACGACCGGCATGGCCTTCATGGCCTTTTCCTTCGCCACCACCTACGCGCTGGGGCAGCTCGCCAAACGCTATTACGCGGGCGGGCGACAGATGAACACGGCCATGTTGAAAGACACCTTCCAGAATCTGCTCGGCCCCGCCAAACAGCTGCAAACCCAGTACCTGCCGCAAATCCGGCAACAGGCCAGCACACTTGACATGGGACGGGTGCTGGCCATGGCACGGTCATGATCGACGTCGTCGTCCTGTTCTTCCTGTTCGGCCTGGCGGCGGGGCTTGCCCGCTCCGACTTGAAGCTGCCCTCGGCGCTCTACGACTCCCTGTCGCTGATCCTGCTGCTGGCCATCGGCCTCAAGGGCGGCGAGGGTCTGGCGAAGCAGGCGCTGGCCCCGTTGTTGCCGCAGCTGGGCGCCGTGATCCTGCTGGGCGTGGCGCAGACCTTCATCGCCTTCGCCATCCTGCGCGGCCTGGGGCGGCTGGGCCGGGCCGACGCGGCATCCATGGCCGCGCATTACGGCTCGGTGAGCGTGGCCACCTTCGCGGTGGGGGTCAACTGGCTGCTTGTCCGCGACATCGAATTCGAGCCGCAGATGGCCGTTTTCCTGGCGATCATGGAGGTGCCGGCCATCCTCATCGGCATCGTGCTGGCGCGCGGCGTGAGCCGGGACACCGACTGGCGCGCCCTGGGCCATGAGGCCTTCCTGGGCAAGGGCGTGACCCTGTTGCTGGGCGGCATGGCCATCGGCTGGATCGCCGGGCCGGATGGGTTGGCGCCGATCAAGGGCGTGTTCTTCGATCTGTTCAAGGGCGCGCTGGCCCTGTTCCTGCTGGAGATGGGGCTGATCGTCAGCCGCCAGGTCGGCGAACTCAAACGGCGCGGTCTGTTCATCGTCGCCTTCGGCCTGGGCATGCCCTTGCTCTCGGCGCTGCTCGGGCTGGCCACCGGACTGGCCCTCGGCCTCTCGCCGGGCGGGCTCACCCTGCTCGCCACCCTGGCGGCTTCCGCCTCCTACATCGCCGTGCCCGCGGCCATGCGCCTGGCCGTGCCCGAGGCCAACCCGGCCCTGTCCCTGGCCGCCGTGCTCGGGGTGACCTTTCCCTTCAACATCCTGGCCGGCATTCCGCTCTACCACGCGCTGGCCACGCAATTCACGGGAGCGACGCCATGACCCTGCCCACCGAAAAACGCACCCTGCTGACGATCGTCACCGAGGCTGTCGTCGAGCAAACCCTGCTGCGCGATCTCGACCGTCTCGGCGTGCGCGGCTACACGGTGTCCGACGCGCGCGGCAAGGGCAGCCGCGGCGTGCGCGACGCCGCCTGGGAGGAGGCGGCGAACGTCCGCGTCGAGGTGATCTGCGAGCGCGCGCAGGCGGAGGACGTGCTGCGCCATCTCCAGGCGCGTTACTACGCCGATTACGCGATGGTGGCGTTTCTCGCCGAGATCGAGGTCCTGCGGCCGGAGAAGTTCTGACCATGCCGGCTGGCGCCTGTGATCCCCATTCAACATCATGGGAATACCACTATGTTGTCATTGGATGGCAAGTGAAAAGGAGCGCCGGGGGCCACCGGTTTTCGGCGCATTGTGTGGTGGTTGTCTTTTGACAGGAGGTTGTCATGGCAAAGCAGAAATCAGGCGGCACCGGGACGCAAGCACAGGCAATGCCCGCCGCCAACCCGTCGGCCATGCCGGTGGCGCGCGAGCGGATGATCGCCGTCGCGGCCTATTACCTGGCCGAACAGCGCGGCTTCTCGCCGGGCCAGGAGGTGGAGGACTGGCTGCAAGCCGAAAAAGGGCTTGACGCCGTAACGGCCGGCACCACTGCCGAGACAGCATCATGAAGACGGCCTATCGGGACGGCCCATGGCGTCTGTGGCTGCTCGTCCCCTTTCTGGCCCTGCTCCATGCCCTGCCGGTCCGGGCCGGGGAAACCTATCTCTTGAGCGTGCAGGGCGCCATCGGCCCGGCTTCCGCGGATTATCTGGTGCGCGGCATCGACAAGGCCGCGGAGGCGAAAGCCCGTCTGCTGGTGATCGAGCTGGACACGCCGGGCGGGCTGGACACTTCGATGCGCGACATCATCAAGGCGATCCTGGCATCTCCCGTGCCGGTGGCGACCTATGTTTCGCCGCAGGGCGCGCGCGCCGCCAGCGCCGGCACTTACCTCCTCTATGCCAGCCACATCGCCGCGATGGCGCCGGCCACCAATCTGGGCGCGGCCACGCCGGTGGCGTTGGCGCCGGGCGGAACGGGCGACAAACCCGCCGACCAGCGGAAGAAGCCGGGAGAAACGCCCGCCGACGCCCCGCCGCCGGATGCCAAGGCCAGGAAGGCGGTCAACGATGCCGCCGCCTATATCCGCGGACTGGCCGAACTGCGCGGGCGCAACGCGGACTGGGCGGAGCGGGCGGTGCGCGAGGCGGTCAGCCTGTCCGCCGAGGCCGCGTTGAAGGAGAAAGTGGTGGATGTCGTGGCGACCGATCTGGCCGACCTGCTGAAGCAACTGCATGGCCGCAAGGTGAAACTGGCGACCGGTGAAATCACCCTGGACACCGCCGGGTCGACCATCACCCGCGTCGAGCCGGACTGGCGCAGCCGGCTGCTGTCCGTGATCGGCGACCCCGGCATCGCCTACATCCTGCTGCTGCTGGGCATCTACGGTCTTCTTTACGAGTTTTCCAATCCCGGCATGGTGTTCCCCGGCGTGGTCGGCGGCATCTGCCTGTTGCTCGCCCTGTTCGCGCTGCAACTGATGCCGGTCAGCTACGCCGGGCTGGCGCTGATCCTGCTCGGCATCGCCTTCATGCTGGCGGAGGTCTTCATGCCCAGTTTCGGCGTGCTGGGCTTGGGCGGCATCATCGCCTTCGTGCTCGGCTCGGTGATGCTGATCGACACCGACCTGCCCGGCTACGGCATCTCCTGGGCCCTGATCGTGCCGCTGGCGGCCACCTCCGCCCTGTTCAGCTTCGCCGTCGGCGGCATGGCGCTGCGCGCCCGGCATCGCCCGGTGCTCACCGGCGGCGAGGAATTGCCGGGCATGGAAGGTGAGACCCTGGAAGACATCGAAACCGAAGGCTGGGCGCGCGTGCATGGCGAGCTCTGGCGGGTGAAGAGCCGCGTGCCGTTGCCTCGCGGCGCTCAAGTACGGGTCATGGCGCGGCATGGCCTGACCCTGGAAGTGGAACCAGGCAACACAACCCTCAAGGAGAACGACCATGTTTGAATTCGGCTGGCTTACCGCCCCCCTGTTGGCCCTGGCGCTGCTGGCGTACAGCTTTCGCATCCTGCGCGAGTATGAACGCGGCGTCGTGTTCATGCTCGGGCGTTTCTGGAAGGTGAAGGGGCCGGGTCTGGTGCTCGTGCTGCCGGGCATCCAGCAAATGGTGCGGGTGGACCTGCGCACCGTGGTGTTCGACGTGCCCAGCCAGGATGTGATCTCGCGCGACAACGTCTCGGTGAAGGTCAACGCGGTGGTGTATTTCCGCGTCGTCGATCCGGCCAAGTCCATATTGCAGGTGGAAGATTTCATGAACGCCACCAGCCAGTTGGCGCAAACCACGCTGCGCGCGGTGCTCGGCAAGCACGAACTGGACGAGATGCTGGCCGAGCGGGAAACCCTCAACCTGGACATCCAGCAGGCGCTGGACGCGCAGACCGACGCCTGGGGCATCAAGGTCTCCAACGTCGAGATCAAGCATGTCGACATCGACGAATCCATGGTGCGCGCCATCGCCAAGCAGGCCGAGGCGGAACGCGAGCGGCGCGCCAAGGTGATCCACGCCGAGGGCGAATTGCAGGCCTCGGAAAAACTCCTTGCCGCCGCCGAAATCCTGTCGAGAAACCCGCAGGCCATGCAGTTGCGTTACTTGCAGACGCTCGCCGGCATCGCCGGCGACAAGACCAACACCATCGTCTTCCCGGTGCCGGGCAACTTCATGGATCTGCTCATGCGCGCCAGGACACCTCAAACGGGCGCGTAAATCCGGTCTTGGCGACACGCCCGTGGCGGCAGCGATGAACTTTGGCCTTACGGGCGACAAAGGCGGCCTGGATACGCTGGCGATCGGCGTCCGGAAAACTTTCTGACCTGTCGATACAAGGGAGACAAGCATGCAACCCATCTGGCTGAAACACTACCCGCAAGGCGTCCCGGCGGCGGTCGACCTCCGCCGCTTCGCTTCGCTCAAGGAACTGTTCGAGCAAAGCTGCCGCAAGTTCCACGACCGGCCCGCCTTTACCAGCATGGGCGCGACGCTGACCTATGCGGAAACGGACAGGCTGTCGCGCGACTTTGCCGCGTATCTGCAAGGGCTCGGCCTCAAACCCGGCGAGCGCGTCGCCATCATGCTGCCCAACCTGCTGCAATATCCGGTGGCGCTGTTCGGCGCGCTGCGCGCCGGGCTGGTGGTGGTCAACGTCAACCCACTTTACACCGCGCGCGAGTTGCGGCACCAGTTGGCCGATTCCGGTGCGGTGGCGGTGGTGGTGCTGGAGAACTTCGCGCACACACTGGAAGAAATCATCGGGGAAACCGCGGTCAGGCATGTCGTGACCACCCAGATCGGCGACCTGTTCCCGCCGCTCAAGCGCTGCCTGGTCAACTTCGTCGTCAAGCGTGTCAAACACATGGTGCCGCCCTGGCGGTTGCCGGGCGCGGCGCGCTTCAATGCGGCGCTGAAAGCCGGTCCCGGCCACGCGATGCAAGATGTTCCCGTCGGCCCCGACGACATCGCCTTCCTGCAATACACTGGCGGCACCACCGGCGTGGCCAAGGGCGCGGTGCTCACCCACGGCAACCTGGTCGCCAACGTCGAGCAGACCTCGGCGTGGATCGGCATCAAATTCACCGAAGGCGAAGAAGTCATCGTCACGCCGCTGCCGCTCTATCACATCTTCGCGCTCACCGCGAACCTGCTTACCTTCGTGCGCTGGGGCGCCAACAACGTGCTGATCGCCAATCCGCGCGACCTGCCCGCTTTCATCGGGGAGCTGAAGAAGACCCGCTTCAGCGCCATCACCGGCGTCACCACGCTCTATCGCCTGCTGCTCGATGCGCCGGGGTTCGAACAGGTGAAGGCGGCCAACGGCGGCGCCCTCAAGGTGGCGGTGGCGGGCGGCATGGCGCTGCATCCGGCGGTTGCGGAACGCTGGCAAAAGCTGATGGGCGTGCCGCTGATCGAAGGTTACGGGCTCACCGAAGCCTCCCCCATCGTCTGCGCCAACCCCCTGGACATCACCGGCTTTACCGGCGCCATCGGCCTGCCGCTGCCTTCCACCGAAATCCTGCTGCGCGGCGAGGATGGCACGGAAGCCGCGCCGGGCGCGCCGGGCGAACTGTGCGTGCGCGGGCCGCAGGTGATGCGCGGCTACTGGAACCTGCCGGAAGAAACCGCGCGCGCGCTGGACGCGGAGGGCTGGCTCGCAACCGGCGATGTAGTCCGCATGGACGAGCGCGGATATTTTTATTTCGTCGACCGCAAGAAGGATGTGATCAACATCTCAGGTTTCAAGGTCTGGCCCGGCGAAGTGGAGGAAGTGCTGCTGCACCTGCCAGGCATCAAGGAAGCGGGCGTGGTCGGGATGCCCGATGAAAAAAGCGGCGAGGCGGTGTGGGCCTGGGTGGTGAAGAGCGACCCCGCGCTCACCGAGCAACAGATCATCGACGCCTGCCACGCCCAGCTTGCCCACTACAAAACGCCGCACAAGATCCTCTTCCGCGACAAGCTGCCCAAGTCGCCCATCGGCAAGATCCTGCGCCGCAAGCTCAAGGAAGAAGCCACCTGAATGCGCGCGATACGACAGCATTTCGCCCTGCTCCCCGCCGCGCTCGCGGCGGTCTTGTTGCTGCTCGCGGGCTGCGCGCCGGCGCGGCATTACGAATCCGCCCTGGTGTTGCACGATCTGGCCGCGGGTGAACAAGCCTCACGGCTCAAGCACGCCACGCCCGCGCCATTGCGCGAAACCGTGAACTACACCGTCGATGGCCGCGAACGCCGCGCCGATCTGTATCTGCCCGGCCCGCTCGCCGCCTGCAAGACGCCCGGCGCGCAATTTTCCCCGAACTGTCCGCGCGCGGCGCTCGTCGCCGTGCCCGGCGCCGTGCCGCGCGGCAACGATGACCCGCGTTTCACCGCCTTCGCCACCACCCTGGCGCGCGCGGGCTTCGCCGTGCTGGCGCCGGAGATGCCCGGATTCCGCGAACTGCGCGTGCGTCCGCAAGACGCGCGGGAAATCGCCGATGCCTACCGTTATGCCCTGAGCCGGCCGGAACTCGCGCCCGAGGGCCGCGCCGGGCTGTTCGCCTTCAGCTATGCCGTTGGCCCGGCTGTACTCGCCGCGCTGGAGGCGGACATCCGCGACGACGTGCGCTTCGTCGCCGCGCTGGGCGGCTATCACAGCCTGCCGAATTCCATGCGCTTCTTTACCACCGGCTGGTATGAGCACGCGGGCGCATGGCATCACCTCGCCCCGGACGACACCGGCCGCATGGTGCTGGCCTATTCCAGCCTGGACTACCTCGATGCGCCGGGCGATGAAACGCTCTTCGAGCGCATGGTCGAGGCGCGCCGGAAGGACCCCGCCGCAGATCTCGCGCCGCTGGCCGCAAAGCTGAGCGCGCCCGGACAGACGGTCTACGCGCTGGCGGTCAACACCGATCGCGAACGCTTCACGGAACTGTTCGACCGTCTGCCCGAGGCCATGCGCGAAGACATCGCCCGGCTCGATCTCGCACGCCATGACCTGGATAATCTCAAGGCGCGGCTGTGGCTGGTGCACGGCCGGAACGACAACCTGATCACCTGGACGGAAAGCCCGGCCCTGGCCGCCGCCGCGCCCGAGGGCAGCTCGCGCGTGTTCCTCATCCATCGCGTCGTCGGCCATGTCGATCTCGCCGTGTCCGACATCCTGACCTGGCGTTTCTGGACCGAAGACCTGCCCGATCTGTGGCGCCTGTGGCGGGTCATCGACCTCCTGCTGGCGGAGCGTGCGTCATGAATCGCCCTGCCGTGCTCGCCGGTTCGGCGGCGGCGCTGGCCGCGCTGGTTTTCCTGGCGCCGCCCCTCGGTCAGTCCATCGCCCAGCCCTTGAGCTATCACGATTTCGCCGATAAGCGCGCCTGTTTCGGCCTGCCCAACTGTCTCGATGTCGTCAGCAACGTCGGCTTCGTGCTGGCGGGCGCCAGCGGCCTCGTCTTCCTGGCCGGCGCGGCGGGACGGCGCGCCTTCGTCGACGCCCGCGAGGTCCGGCCTTACGCCGTGTTCTTCCTGGCCGTCATCCTGATCGGCTTCGCTTCCGCCTGGTACCACCTCGCGCCGGACAACGCGCGGCTGGCCTGGGACCGGGCGGCGATGGCGCTGGCTTTCATGGCCTGGTTCGCCGCCCTGTTCGCCGAGCGCGCCGGCGTGAAGGCGGGCCTCATGCTGCTCGCGCCGCTTTGCGCCGCCGGCCTGGGCGCCGTCTTCTACTGGGTCTGGAGCGAGGCACAAGGCGCGGGCGACCTGCGTCCCTGGCTGCTGATCCAGCTCTTGCCCATGGTGCTGGTGCCCTTGCTGCTGTGGCTTTATCCGCCGCGCTATAGCCATGAGCACGACATGCTGGCGGTCGTCGGCCTCTACCTCGTCGCCCTGCTACTCGACCTGGGTGACCGCGCCGTGTTCGCGCTCACCAACGGCGCGGTCGGCGGCCATGCGCTGAAGCACGCCGCCGCCGCGCTGGCGGCGTGGCGGGTCG
>JAJXTQ010000471.1 GCA_021783685.1 Pseudomonadota bacterium
CAGTCCCGCTTCGGTCATGGGTTCCTGCAGGGCGAAGACCGTCGCATTGCCGTCGGTTCCGACGGGCCGCAAGGGATAGCAGGTGCGACGGTGAAAGTGGCCGAACGTGTCTTCCTCGCCCAGCACGCATTCGAGGCGGACATGCTCGGCGGCGAGCCCGTTCAGTTCCACGCGCACCCGCAGATCGAGCGGCGCGTCGACCATGATGCGCGCCGGCACCTCTCCCAACCGCTGCATCCGCACTCCGTCCCAGGCGCCACGCACCGCAGCCTTCCATTGCGTCAGCTCACGGGCCCGCGCGCCGCCGCCCGCGGCGAGGTGCCGGCCGTGCGCGATGGCCGGCACGTAGTATTGCCGGATGTAATCCTCCAGCATCCGGTCGGCGCTGTGCCGCGGCAGGATGGTCTGCATCGCCGCCTTCGAGCGGCCGACCCAGCCGGGCGAGTAACCCTGGCTGTTGCGTGCGAAATAGAGCGGAATCACCTCGTGCTCCAGCACGTCGAGCAATTCCTCGGCCTCCAGCCGGTCGCGGGTATCGGCGTCGACCCCGGTCTGCGGGACCAGGCCCCAGCCGTTCGTGCCGTCGAAGGTTTCGCCCCACCAGCCGTCCAGGATGCTGACGTTGAGCGCGCCGTTGAGTCCGGCCTTTTGCCCCGAGGTGCCGCAGGCCTCCATGGGGTATTCGGGCGTGTTGAGCCACACGTCGACGCCGGAGACGAGCTTGCGACCCAGCGCGAGATCATAGTTCTCGATGAAGAAAATCTTGTCCTCGAACTCCGGCTGTTCGGCATAGTCGCCGATGATGCGGATCAGGTCCTGCCCCGGGCGGTCCTGCGGATGGGCCTTGCCCGCGAACAGCAGGACGATGGGCCGGTCGGCCTGATTGAGGATGCGCGCCAGCCGCACCGGATCGCGGAAGAGCAGGGTGGCGCGCTTGTAGGTGGCGAAGCGGCGGGCAAAGCCCAGGACCAGCGGTGGATTGCCGTTGGGGGACAGGTGGGCCAGCATGCGCTGGATGTGGGGCTCCCCGAAATGGTTGCGGCGGTATTGCCGGCAGAGTGCTTCGCGCACATGGTCCAGCAATCCGATCTTGATGTTCTGGCGCAGGCTCCAGAAGGCCTGGTCGGAAATCGCCTCGACGTAATCCTGCCAAAAGCGCCGATCGGTCATGCGGTCACGCCAGCCGCGCGAGCGCGAATCGAAGAACATGACCCATTCGCTGGCGAGGAAAGTCATGACGTGCACGCCGTTGGTGACGTAGCCGATGGGATTTTCCTCGGGCGGGATCTGCGGCCAGTGGTAGGCCTCCATGCGTGAGGCCACCTCGCCGTGGATGCGGCTCACGCCGTTGTGAAAGCGTGATCCCCGCAGCCCCAGCGACGTCATGTTGAAGCTGGCTTCCTCTCCCGGCGAGCGGCCGAGTGCCAGCAACTCGTCCGTCCCGATGCCGAGCGCGTGCGCGAAATCGGCGAGATACGGCTCGATCAGCGCGCGCTCGAACACATCATGTCCGGCGGGCACCGGGGTGTGGGTGGTGAACAGTGTGGCAGCCGCCACCTGCTCCATGGCGGCCGCGAACGGCAGGCCGCCCGCGACCAGTTCGCGGCAGCGTTCGAGCACCAGAAACGCTGCGTGCCCTTCGTTGATGTGCCAGACGGTGGGCGCGATGCCCAGCGCGCGCAAGGCCCGGACGCCGCCGATCCCAAGCACGATTTCCTGGGTGAGCCGTGTGGTGCGGTCACCGCCGTAAAGCTGGTAGGTAATGACCCGATCTTCGGGGCGATTCTCGGCAACGTCGGTGTCCAGCAGATAGAGTTTCAGATGACCGACGATGGCTTGCCAGACCCGCGCCCGCACCGTGCGGCCCGGAAACGCGATCTGGATGTCCACCGGTTGCCCGTCTGCGCCGAGCGCCGGGGTGATCGGCAGATCTTCCAGTCGATGCGGCCTGAATTCGGCGCGTTGCTCCGCGTGTTCGTCGATGATCTGGGTGAAATAGCCCTGGTGGTACATCAGGCCGACCGCCACGAACGGCAATCCCAGATCGCTCGCGGCCTTGCAGTAGTCGCCAGCCAGAATGCCGAGGCCGCCCGAATAGATGGGCAGGCTTTCGTGCAGGCCGTACTCGGCGCAGAAATAGGCGATGACGTCCCGGGTCGGGTCCAGTTGGCGGGCGAGCCGGGGATGCATGCGGCGGGTCTGGTCCTGATAGTGCCGCGACACGTTCAGCGCGTATTCGTACTCCTCCATGAACGTGGTGTCGTCGAGCAATTCCTGCAGCCGGTGCTGGGAGATCTGCCGCAGGAAGACCTTGGGATTGTGTCCGCAGCGGTCCCAAAGGGCGGGGTCCATGTGGCGGAAGACCCGCCGTACACGCCGATCCCAGGCGTAAAGCAGATTGTTGGCGAGGACGTCGAGATCCCGCAGCTTTTCGGGCAGAAGCGGCTGAACTTCGATCGAAAACCGTGTGGGCGGCATGTCGTTTCCTCGTTCGTTGGGATCTGGATGCAGTTGCGGCCATCCGGCCTTCAGACCGACCGCCGGCCATGGGTGCGGC
>JAJXTQ010000472.1 GCA_021783685.1 Pseudomonadota bacterium
GGCCACGCAGGAATTGGTGGTACCCAGATCGATGCCGATGATTTTGCCCATGGCTTCCTATGCTCCAAAAAATCTGATCACTGGCGTCCACGATGGGGACGGGGGGAACCGGTTTCAAGACGCCGGCGTCAACCGGCCGGGGCGCGCGCCACCACGACCATGGCCGGACGGATCAGCCGGTCGTTCAAGGCATAGCCCTTCTGCATGACCTGCAGCACCGTGTTCTCGGGCGCCTCGGCCGATTCCTGCATGGATACCGCCGCATGCCACTGGGGATCGAAGGGCTCGCCCGCGGGCGCGATCTCGCGCACACCGGCCTTTTCCAGCGCCGCCGCGAGCATCTTCAGCGTCAGCGCCATGCCCTCGCGCAAGGCATTCTGATCGCCCTGCTCCGCTGCGGAGGCCGCCAGCCCCAGCTCCAGACTGTCGCGCACCGGCAGCAGTTCGTTCACGAAGCGCTCCAGGCCGTATTTGTGCGCATTTTCAAGCTCGCGCGCCATGCGCCGCTGCTGGTTTTCCAGTTCCGCGCGCGCGCGCAGGTAAAGATCCCAGTGCTCGCCGGCCTTGGCCTCGGCCTGCGCCAGACGCGCCGCCAGGTCCTCGCCGCCGGCCGCGGCGGCCGCAGATGCGCCGTCCTGCGGCACGGTATCGTCGTTCATGTCGGATGGATTCATGGGGCCGCTCCCGCGCCGGATTCGTTCAAACAACATCAGTTCGACCGCCGAAGGCGATTCGGCGGCGCGCTTATGATGGGGATCAGCCGGATAAATTCAAGGCGCTGCCGAGCAGCCGCGCGGTGATGTCGACGATGGGAATGACGCGCTGGTAGGCCATGCGGGTGGGACCGATCACCGCCAGCACGCCCACCACCTGGCCGTCGACCCGATAGGGGGCGCTCACCACGCTGCAGTCGTCCAGCACGCGATAGCCGGATTCCTCGCCGATGAAGATCTGCGCGCTCCGGGCCTCCAGCGCCTGATCGAGCAGGTGCAGCATCTCGCGCTTGGCGGTGAAGGCATCGAACAGCCCGCGCAGCTTGTCCACATCGGACAGCTCCTTGAAATCCATCAGGTTGGATTGCCCCGCGATGACGTAATCGGCCTCGTCGGGCGATTGCAGCGCCACGCTGGCGAGTTCCACCGCGGTGCGCATGAGGGCGTCCATGTCGGCGCGCGTGCGGCGCATTTCCTCGACCAGGGCCTCGCGCACCTGCACGATCCCCTTGCCGGTGAACAGGCTATTCAGATAGTTCGACACTTGTTGCAGCTCGGCGGGGGTGAAGCTGCGATCGACGCGGATGATGCGGTTCTGCACGTCCTGCCCGTCGAACACCAGCACGGCGAGCACCTGCCGCTCGGACAGGGGCAGAAACTCGATGTGGCGCAAACCGCGCTGCTCGCGCCGGGGCAGGGTCACCACGCCGGCCATGTGCGTGATGCCCGACAGCAGGCGCGACGCCGTGTCGAGCACCTGCTGGCGCGTCAGCGCCTCATCCGCCACGAGTTCGCGCTCCAGCACGGCGAGTTGCGCGGCCTCGATCGGCTGCACCGTGAGCAGGCTGTCGACGAAGATCCGGTAGCCGCGCACGGTGGGCACCCGGCCGGCGGAAGTGTGCGGCGACTGCAGGAAGCCCAGTTCTTCGAGGTCCAGCAAGGCGTTGCGGATCGAGGCCGGGCTGAGGTCGAGCCCGCTTTCGCGCGCGATGGTGCGCGAGCCGACCGGCTCGCCGTCGCGGATGAAGCGGTCGATCAGGGTCTTCAGGATGACCTGGGCACGCTCGTTCAGTCCATGTGGTGTTGTCGTGGACATCATCCTCACCCAGAATGACCCTGCCCCGCGCGGGCTTGGCACTCGCCGGCAGAGAGTGCCAAAAAGCACCATAGCAACGGGAGGCAAACAGTGTCAACGACTTGTCATCTCGCGCTGTCCGGCGCCGGGGCCCGCTGATGGCCGCCTTGACCGCCACACCGCGGTTTGCGACGGTGGGCCTGATCGGCAACGCCGCCAACGTGCAGCTCGCCGCGACGCTGGCCCCGCTGGCCGCCTACCTGCAGCGCCGCGGCCGGCGCGTGCTGCTCGACGAGCGCTGCGCCGCCGCCAGCCCCGATCCCGCGATCGCCCTGATGGCGCGCGAGGACCTGGCCATGCAGGCCGACCTCATCATCGTGATGGGCGGCGACGGCACTTTTCTGGGCGCGGCCCGCACGGTCGGTGCGCGCCAGGTTCCGCTGGTCGGCATCAACCTGGGCCGGCTGGGATTCATGGTGGACATCCCGCCGGCGCAACTGGAACTGGCCCTGGACGCCATTCTGGCCGGCGACTACCAGACCGACCAGCGTTTCCTGCTGGAGGGCACCGCGCTGCGCGGCGATGCCGTGCTGCACCGCGAGACGGCACTCAACGACGTGGTCATCAACAAGCACCACGTCGCGCGCCTGATCGATTTCGACACCTACATCGACGGGCACTACGTCAACAACCACCGCGCCGACGGCCTCATCGTCGCCACCCCCACCGGCTCGACCGCGTATGCGCTCTCGGGCGGCG
>JAJXTQ010000473.1 GCA_021783685.1 Pseudomonadota bacterium
CGCGTTGGAGATCACCGAGGAGATCACCAGCGGAACGAAACTCTCCATCGACATCGAACCGAGGACGATTTCGGAAGTGAACAGGGCGCCGGAAATCGGCGCGTTGTAGGCGGCCGCGATACCGGCCGCCACGCCGCACGCGACCATCAGACGCAGGCGCGGCACTGGCGCTCGGGCCAGCTGGCCGATACGCGAACCGAGCATCGCGGCCAACTGCACCATCGAACCTTCGCGCCCAATCGAGCCACCCGAGGCGATGGTCAGCATAGAGCCCAGACTCTTCAGGATCGAGGCGCGAAAGCCGATCCGCCCGTCGCTGACGTTGACCGCCTCGATGTAGTCGGCGGCCTGGGAGGAAACGAACCGGCGCCGCAACAGCAGCAGTATGCCGCCGGCGAGCAGCCCGCCCACCACGGGCATGATCGCCCGGTGCCACCACGGCAGGCGCACCGCCACATCGACCAGACCCGAGCCGTGCTCAGAGTACGGCCAGTAGCCGCTGAAGACCCGGATGCACAGCCGGATGCCGGCGCGGAACACGACGCTCGCGAGCGCCCCGGCGATGCCCACCAGAGTCGCCCAAAATACGATGCCAGCGAGCTCCTCGTGCCCGAAAAGCGCCAAGCGCAGCCGCAGCAGCAGGGCGAGCGGATGGCGGGTGAGTTTTCGGGCCTGGACCTTCAGCTGAATCGCCTTCCCCAGAGCGGGGACAGGTTCCTGAGCGCGCGATTATGCCCGAAGACCCGATGGCAGACTCCTAGACAAATTCCAAAAAGTCTCCTAGCCTTCGGAGCCCGCCCAACCGGGATCGGTTTCATTGACGGAGGAGCCACCGTGACCTTCACTTTACCCTCGCTTCCCTTCGCGCCTGGCGCGCTCGCCACCCGCGGCATGTGCCAGGAGACCCTGGAATTGCATCACGGCAAGCACCACCAGACCTACGTCAACGCACTGAACGGTCTGGTGGAGAAGAACGACGCGCTCAAGGGCAAGAGCCTCGAGGAACTCGTCCGCACGGCTCACGGGCGCGAGGACCTCACGCCGGTATTCAACAACGCCGGCCAGCACTGGAACCACAGTCTGTTTTGGAATTCCCTCTCGGCCACCGGGGGCGGCATCCCTGGCGCCCTTGAGAAGAGGCTGGTCAGCGACTTCGGCAGCGTTGAGAAATTCAAGGAGACGTTCAAGGCCGCCGCGCTCGGCCAGTTCGGCTCCGGCTGGGCCTGGCTGGTGCTCGCCCAGGACGGACGGCTGAAGGTCACCAAGACCGGCAACGCGGGCACGCCGCTCGCCACCGGCGAGGGCAAGGCGCTGCTGGTGATCGACGTGTGGGAACACGCCTATTACGTCGACTTCCGCAACCGGCGCCTCGACTTCGTCGACAACTTCCTGGCCAAGCTCGCCAATTTCGAATTCGCCGCCGCACAGCTCTCGGCGGCCTGATCCGTCGGGCTCGCCGTCTGGGGACGCCGCAGCGCGCGGCGCCTCCTCAGACGGCACCTCGACACCACCCCTCCTATCCGGCAGCGGCCACCCAGGTCCGCACGGTCACGCTGAACGGCGCCCCGGCGCCGCAGCGCAGGCTGCTGTGGACCACCTGCACAGGCAGGGAGGCGAGCAGCGTCTCGCGAATCTGCCGCAGTAGCCGGCAATCGCCGGCCTCAAGCCTCTTCGGCTCGCCGGGCCGGATGAGTACGAGGCGGCGCACGGCGGACAGCTCGGACCATTTGACCGCAGCCCCCGTCACCACGGCCGGCATGCGGAAGCTCACCTGCACATGCGGGGAGCGCAGATCGCCCGTGGGGCTCGTACTACAGCGGTACGGCAGGACATTGAGACTGGCGATCGGCACGCCGAGGCGCAGCAGAATGCCGTGAAACACGTACCACAGCTGGTCGCACGTGTAGGTCCGCGGCAGATTCTGCAGATCCACGTCCATGTCGTACGTCCGCCAGATCGCCGGCTGGCCCGCCGGCGGGCTGGTGTGCGCCGCGGCTGCGGCCGAGGACACCGCCAGCAGGCACCCAAGGGCAATTCCCCGCAAACGCTTCATGTCGCGACCTCCCTCTGAGTACCACAACACCGGATTTGAGTGCTCTGCGCGGCGCAGGTTTCCTGCCCCGCCTCTCACGCCCGCCATCAGGTCCCCGGTTTTTGCAATCCGGCGCGCAGGACCAGATCGATCCGCTGCCGATACGGGTCCGGCGCAAAGATCGGCCCGTGGTCCGTGAAGTTCATCAGCCGGTCGAGGCCCGGTTGGTAGCGCGGCCAAGCCGGTTCGCCGCGCGGGTCTGGCCGCCCGGTGCGCGCGAAGGCCACCCAATACCGCTGCAGCGTGCGGGACATCGCCTCATCGGTCGGGGTGACGGCGCTGCCGTAATGCGCCCGAAGCGTATCGAAGACGAACGGGATCTCGCTCGCATGCGGCGCGCCCAGGGTCCAGACTCGGCGCATGCTGTACGCGACATAGGAGAATCGGTACACATAGACCGGCTGACCGCGCGCGGCCAGGGTCCGCGCGATGGCGCGGGCCGGCTCGATCATCC
>JAJXTQ010000474.1 GCA_021783685.1 Pseudomonadota bacterium
TTCGAGTCGGATCGGCTTCGTCAGTGATCCGGCATCTGGACCGCGACCTTGATCACGGCGTGCTGGAATGGTTTCGGCACCCGTGCCATCTCCAATCGCTGGCGGACGCGGCCTATTGAGGCAGGTACGTCCCGGAACGTCTTGCGTCGGCCCACGGGCCTCAATATCGTATCGACAAGTTCCACGTCGTCAGGCTGACCTGACGCCGTGGGTACCCGCACCGCTCTCGTGGCGGCGTCGCAGTCGATACCTGCCTGTTGCCCGACGATCCGCTGTTGCGCGTGCTGCGCGGTGCCGGTGCGGATCGGCTGATCTTTCCCGACCCGGACGCCCTTGGCCGTCGTGCGGTGGGAGTCACTTTCTTGCGCATCCTTCCATGCCGCGCGACCGGGGCGCCGGCGGCATGTCGTCGAGTTTTGCGTTCCCTATCGGCCCGCGCCATCCTGACCTAGCGCGGCCGCAACAGAGCAGGTCATGTCCTTTATCGGCACCCGCCGTGACGAGGCCCGATCATGCCTAACATCCGTACCAGTACCGCCGCGAAGCTGGCGGCTTCCAGCGCTCTTCCAACTACGCCTGTCGCTCCGGTTTCGACCCTGACGTTGCCCGAGACCGGCTTCCTGCGCCAGCCCCAGGTGCTGGCCTTCGTTCCCATCTCCAAATCGACGCTCTGGCGGCGCATCCAGGCGCGCACCTTTCCCGAGCCGGTCAAGCTCTCAGAGCGGGTGACCGTCTGGCGCGCGGAAGACATCCGCCGATGGATCGCGCAGCAGGGCCAGCCCGGGTGACGGGAATGGGGATGAGCGGGGACCGGCTCGGCTCGCAACGGCGGCGTCGTTCGCGTATCGACCGGGTCGGCGCCGACCCGCCACGTGCGTCACGCCTGCGGTCATCGGTCCGGTCGGCCCGTTCTTCGGCGACGGCGGCGCGCTCGGCCTGATGACGAAATCCCGCGCCTTTCCCGGCGTTTTCGCCTGGCTAAGGGTGCGTCGGCGCTCGAACATTCGAGCTTATGACGATCGAGAGATGATGGGAGAAGCAAGTCATGCAAGACAACCAGGAGGTTGACAGGTACCACGATAACGCATTGCAATCGGTTGAGATGCTCCGTGCCGTCATTGGCGGTGAGACCTACGAGGCGGTGGCCGTGCGCTTCGGCGTATCACGCACAGCGGTCGAGCGGCGCATCAAGTCCGTCGCGGTCCAACTCACCCAGGTGGTTGGCGTGGATGGACTCAAGGAAGAAGGCGCGGCTTTCGTGCGGCGGTTGCGCCTGCATCGGGACGCCATCCTGGTGGCGCTGGGAAACTTCGAACCGCAGCCCCCGGTCGGCGGCCGTCCGTCGCGGGTGCTGTCGCCCCCCGAGGTAGCCCAGGGGGCGGTGCGCATCAAGGGCCGCACCAGCCGCACCTGGCACGACCTGGCCCTGTACTACATGCTGTTCGCCACGGGTCTGCGCCCACTTGAGATCGCCCGGATCGAGGTGCGCGACTACCTGCATGCCGACGGCAGCGTGTGCAGGGAATCGGAGTTGCGTGCCGACGCGGCGATCAACGGCAAACTCCGGCCGCTGTACTTCAGCAGCAGCCGCCTCGACGATGCGCTGGCCACCTATTTCCGTGAGCGGCATGATTGCGGCCATGGCTTGGGCGAGCCGGACTGCTACCGTGGCCTGGATCCGGGTAGCCGGCTGTTTCTTTCCCCGAGTGGCGAGCCCTACAAGATCACGCCCAACAATGGGGCGCCGGGGCAGAACCGCTACGTCTGCCGGGCGCTGCTGGAGATCTACCGCAAGTTGTTCCGTTACGCCGAACTCAAGGGGTTGAGCACCCAGTCGGCGCGCCTCACCGTGATATCGCGGATGTATGAGCGCGGGGCCGACGAGGATCAGGTGGGCGCGATCCTGGGCATCGGCGAGCGCAGCGCCGTGCGGGAGCTGTTGCCCCGTCCAAAGCCGACGCTGGCGGAACTGCTCGATGAGTTGATTTGAGCTCGCCATGGACTCCCAACGCTTTGCCATCAAGGGCCGCGTGATCGGCGCGGACGATCCACAATTGCAGGAGGCGCTCGCCCATGTCTACGAGACACCCGAGCGGCCGAGATGCCTATGCGTGCCCGGCGGCGTGGAGATGTACGTGGCGCGGCATCGCCAGTTCGTGGTCAAGCGCATGCCGGACAGCGGTAGCACCCACCATCCGGGCTGTCCCTCCTACGAGCCGGAGGTCCAGCAGTCCGGTCTGGGCGAACTGGTCGGCGAAGCGGTGCTGGAGTCGGAACCGGGCCGGGTCGAATTGCGTGTGGATTTCCCCTGGATGCGGGTGATCGGGCGCGCCGTGCCGCGCGGCGAACCCCAGGAGGTGGCGGAGATCGGCGTGCCACGGCGGCAGATGACGTTGCGGGCGTTGATGCACTTCCTGTTCGAGCGCGCGGGCTTCAATCGCTGGAGCCCGGCGATGGCGGGCAAGCGCAACCAGGGAGTGCTGCGCAAGTACTTGCTGGAGGCGGCTGAGGAGATCATGGTCAAAGGCGTGCCGCTGGCCG
>JAJXTQ010000475.1 GCA_021783685.1 Pseudomonadota bacterium
TTCCGGCCGGTCGCGCAGGCGGCCAAGACGGCCGGTCTCAAGTTGCGCGGCAGCATTTCGGTGGCGCTGGGCTGCCCCTACCAGGGCGACGTGCAGCCCGACGCCGTGGCCGATGTGGCGCGGCGCATGGCCGATCTGGGCTGTGACAGCATCGACATCGCCGACACCATCGGCGTGGGCACGCCGGGGGCTGTGCAGGAAGTGTTCGAGGCGACAGCCAAGGTCTTTCCCCTCTCCGCCCAGGCCGGCCATTTCCACGACACCTATGGCCAGGCGCTGGCCAACATCCTCGCCGCGCTGCAGGTGGGCGTGGCGAGCTTTCATTCCTCGGTCGCCGGCCTGGGCGGCTGCCCCTACGCCAAGGGCGCCACCGGAAATGTTGCCACCGAGGACGTGCTCTACATGCTGCACGGCCTGGGCATCGAGACCGGCGTGGACCTGCGCGCCGTGGTCGAGGCCGGCGACTTCATCAGCCGCGCCATCGGCCGTCCGAGCAACAGCCGCGCCGGCAAGGCGCTGCTGGCGAAATGGGCCGCGCAGGCCGGCGAGGCCACGGCCTGCGCCGCCTGATGGGAGCCGTCATGACCGATGCGCTGCCGCCCGTCCTCCATGTCGACTCGCAATATTTGAGCCCGTATGCGATGTCGGCTTTCGTCGCACTGCGGGAGAAAGGCTTGCCCTGCGCCTTGGTGCCGGTGGACCTGAACGCCGGCGCTCAGCATTCCGCGCCCTACGCCGGAACCTCGCTGACCCAGCGCGTGCCGACCCTGGTGCTGGACGGCTTTGCACTGTCCGAGTCGTCGGCCATCGCCGAGTACCTGGAGGACACGGTGCCCGGCCCACGGCTGTATCCCGCCGACCCGTGGCAGCGCGCCCGCGCCCGCCAGATCCAGGCTTGGCTGCGCAGCGATCTGGGCGCCTTGCGCCAGGAGCGCCCGACCGAGGTGGTGTTCCTCGGCGCAACCGTACCGGCGCTGAGCACCGCGGGCCGCGCCGCGGCGGACAAGCTGGTGTTCGCAGCGGCCGAGCTGTTGCGCGGCGGTGCGGACCCGTTGTTCGGCGATTGGTGCATCGCAGACACCGACCTGGCGCTGATGCTGCGCCGTCTTTCAACCGATGCCGGCTTGCTGCCGCCCGCGCTGATGGACTACGCGTGGCGGCAGTGGCAGCGCCCGTCCGTGCAGGCCTGGGCACGATTGAGTGCGCCGGCCTGATCTTCTCGTTTCCGACTCCTTTCGATTGTGCAGCCCATTTCCGTTCTGTCCCCGTCCGAATCCGTCCAGCGCGTGGTCGATGTCCTGAGAGCGCTCGGCCACGCCGAGCCGCCTCTGATGCTCGATGCTGCCGCCCGCACCGCGCAGCAGGCGGCCGATGCGCTGGGCGTGCAGCTCGGGCAGATCGCCAAGTCCATCGTGTTCCGCCATGTCGACAGCGGCCGCGCGGTGCTGGTGGTGTGCGCCGGAGATCGGCGGGTGGACGAGGCGCTGGTGGCGGGGCAGGTCGGTGCGCTGGCGCGGGCCGATGCCGATTTCGTGCGGGCGCAGACCGGTTTCGCCATCGGTGGGGTCAGCCCGGTGGGGCATGCCTATCCGCCCATCGCCCTGGTCGACGACAGCCTGTGGCGGTTCGACCGCATCTGGGCCGCGGCAGGGCATCCGCACGCGGTGTTTCCCTTGCAGCCTGCCGATCTGGCGCGCTGGCTGGACGTTCCTCCCAGCGCGGTCAGCGCGGCGCCGGCAGCGCAGGCCCGGTAACGCAGCACGCGCGCCCATGGCCGTTCCCTCGCCCTGCATCAACGTCTGCACTCTGGACGACGCAACAGGCCTGTGTCGGGGATGCGCGCGCACACTGGACGAAATCGCGCGTTGGAGCGTCATGTCCGACGTGGAAAAACTGCAGGTCTGGCGGCTGCTGCGGCAGCGGCAGGCACAGCAGTCGCCCCCCGGGGCGGGCCAGGCAAAGCAGCACGGCGGGCGCGCATAGAATCTGCGGCCTGCACAAAAAAGCGGCAACCGCAGATCCGCTCCGTGCCCCCAGACCCCGCCGCCATGCCGCTCTCACTCGCTTCTTCCACGCCGTCCGCCGTCACCGCATCGAGCGGCGACGACGCGCGCCTGGGTATGGCGCGTTGGAGCGCGCCGCTGCGCCTGGGCCGGTTCGAGCTGCCCAACCGGGTGTTCGCCGCGCCGATGGCCGGCGTGACCGACCGGCCCTACCGCCGGCTGGCGCGGCAGCTTGGCGCGGGCTATTGCGTGAGCGAGATGGTGACCTCGCGCTCCGAACTGCGCGACACCCTCAAGACCTCGCGCCGCGCCAATCATGACGGCGAGGCCGCGCCCATCGCGGTGCAGATCGTCGGCACCGCACCGGACGATATCGCCGACGCCACCCGCCACAACCTGGAGCGCGGCGCGCACATCATCGACATCAACATGGGCTGCCCGGCCAAGAAGGTCTGCAACCGCTGGGCGGGCTCCGCGCTGATGCAGGACGAAGACCTCGCCGCGCGCCTGGTCGAGGCGGCGGTGCAGGCCGCGCGC
>JAJXTQ010000476.1 GCA_021783685.1 Pseudomonadota bacterium
CCGATCCCCGACGACATCGCCGCCCTCCACGCGGCGCTGCTGGCCGAGCAGACGGCCCGGCGCCAGGCCGAGTTGCGGGCGTCCGGCGCGGAGGCGGTGATCGCGCACCTCAAGCTGCTGATCGCCAAGATGCGGCACGAGCGCTTCGGCGCCTCGTCCGAGCGGGGGCGCAAGTTGCTGGATCAGCTCGAACTGCAACTGGAGGAGATTGAGGCCACCGTCGCCGAAGACGAGGCCGCGGTCGAGGCCAACCTGCCCGCCGATGCCGCCAAAGCCGCCACCACGCGGCGCAAGCCTGTTCGGGCCCCGTTTCCGCCGAATCTGCCGCGGGAGCGGGTGGTCATCCCCGGGCCGAGTGCCTGCCCGTGCTGCAACGGCAAGCTCACCAAGCTGGGCGAGGACGTGACCGAGACGCTGGAGGTGATCCCGCAGCAATGGAAGGTCATCCAGACCGTGCGCGAGCGGTTCTCCTGCCGTGCCTGTGAGACTATCAGCCAGGTGCCTGCCCCCTTCCACGTCATTCCGCGCGGACGCGCCGGGCCCGAGTTGCTGGCGATGATCCTGGAAGCCAAGTTCGGCCAGCACCTGCCGCTCAACCGGCAGAGCGAGACCTATGCGCGCGAGGGCATCGACCTCGACGTCTCGACGCTCGCTGATTGGGTCGGCGCCTGCACAGCGACGCTGGCGCCCCTGGTCGCGTTGATCCGTGATCACGTGCTGGCGGCAGAGCGCATCCACGGCGACGACACCACCGTGCCGGTGTTGGCTAAGACCCGCGCGACCACCGGCAGGTTATGGACCTATGTGCGCGACGATCGGCCGTTTGGCGGCCCAGCTCCGCCCGCGGCGGTATTTTACTATTCCGGCGACCGCGGCGGCGAGCATCCGGCACGGCATCTAGCCAGATACAGCGGGGTCTTGCAGGCGGACGCCTATGCCGGGTTCAACGACCTCTATCATTCGGGACGACGACCCAGCCCCATCACCGAGGCCGCCTGCTGGGCCCACGGGCGGCGCAAGCTGTTCGCCCTGGCAGAGATCGCCCGCGCGCCACTCGCCATCGAGGCCGTGCGCCGGATCGACGCCATCTTCGATGTCGAGCGCGACATCAACGGTGTGCCTGTTGCCGAGCGCCTGGCGGCGCGCCAGCAGCACGTGGCGCCAATGGTCGCCGGACTCGAGGCGTGGATGCAATCCGAGCGCGGCAAGCTGTCGCGCCACGCCGAGGTCGCGCGCGCGATGGACTACATGCTCAAGCGCTGGGCGGCGTTCTCGCGGTTCGTCGACGACGGCCGCGTCTGCATGACCAACAACGCGGCCGAGCGCGCGCTGCGCGGCATCGCCATTGGCCGCAAGGCCTGGCTGTTCGCAGGCTCGGACCGAGGCGGCGAGCGGGCGGCGGCGATCTACACGCTGATCGTCACGGCTAAGCTGAACGGCCTCGACCCGCGCGCCTGGCTGGCCGACGTGCTGCGCCGCATCGCCGACCACCCGGCCTCGCGGCTCGATGAGCTGCTGCCCTGGAACTGCGCGAAGCGAGCCGCCAAACTGGCGGCATGAGCCCGCCCGCCAACGACACCCCGGCCGCAGACAGCTTCAACCAGGTTTGCACGATCCGGATCGTGCTGCTGGATACCGACCCACTGATCTGGCGCGAAGTCGAGGTGCCGACCTCGATCACGCTGAAGGTGCTGCACGACATCGTCCAGATCACCATGGGATGGCTCGACTACCACCTCTGGGAGTTCACGATCGGCGGCCGAACCTACGGGCTGCCAATGGACGAGGACTGGGGCACAGCGCCGCGTATCGACGCCATCAAGGTCCGCCTGCGCGACGTGCTGAAGTCGGGAAAGACCACGATCGACTACATGTATGACTTTGGTGATTCCTGGGCGCACCGCCTGACGGTGACCGGTATCCGCCAGGGCAAACCCGGCGTGTCTTACCCCCACTATGTCGGCGGCGAGTGGGATTGCCCGCCAGAGGATTGCGGCGGCATCCCGGGCTTCTACAACATGCTCGACGCCCTCACCGACCCCGAGCACCCGGACCATGCCGAGGTCGCAGAGTATCTGGACGGCTGGGACCCGAAGCAGATCGACGAACTCCCCCTCAGGATCGCCCTCGGCCGCATCGCCAACCGCCGCAATGCCGCCCGGACAAGGATCGCCAAGACGAAGAGCTGATCTGGGATAGCGTGCCAGCCGTATGTCACCTACCGCCTTCACCGGATGGATACCGTGAACCCATGCGACATTCAATTTCTTCCGAGGCAGGCGTCAGGCTTCGGAGCAGTCGCCCCGATGATCCCTATGCCCCCTATGCCGAAGATGGACTTGACGCGCGACGCGGGTCCTTCCCCACCCCGCCCATCACCACGGACATTTTGCGCCCCGGTCAGTCGGGCTGTCTGGCATCGATGCCGGCCCTTGGTGTTGTTGTTGCTGTTGTTGGTCGCGCGAGGCGGCTTTCTGGCACCCGCGTCCTGTCAATGTCCTGTCAGACGATATTGACAACCGCCCACCGGACCGCTT
>JAJXTQ010000477.1 GCA_021783685.1 Pseudomonadota bacterium
CGAGGCGCGGAACTCCTGGCCGGACAGCGCGTAGGGCGCGCGCAGGCGTTCCAGCGCATGACGGGCCAGATTGTCGGCCAGCCGCGGCGAAGGCAGATTGGGCAGGACGATGCCGAATTCGTCCCCGCCCAGGCGGGCGCAGACCGCGTCCGGCCCGAAGGCTTCGCGCAGCCGCGCCGCCGTGGCCTCGATCAGCGCATCGCCCGCAGCGTGGCCGTAGTGATCGTTGATGTGCTTCAAGCCGTCGAGGTCGACCCACATCACCGCGGCGTAGGCGTGGCTGGACTGGGTACGGTCGAGCAGGCGCTGGCCGTGGTCGAACAGACCGTTGCGGTTGAGCAGGCCGGTCAGCGGATCCTTGAGCAGCATGTCCTCCAGCCGGGTCGCCCGCTCGCGTAATTGCGCGACCCGCACCGACAGTCCGTAGGTCAGGACCACGGCGAGCAGCGTCAGCACCCATTGCAGGGCGTCGGTGGTGATGAAATTTTCCGGCAGCAGGCCGAGATGGCGGCCGATGTTGGCGAATCCCACGAGCAGCAGCGGGAACAGGCTGAGCAACAGGATGACCGCCGGCGTGAAGCGTTGCCGCCACCGGATCACGGCAGCAATGGCAACGAGCAGCAGTGTGACGGCGGCGATGAGCAACGCGGGCACGATCAGCCAGCTGTTTTGCGGCAACAGTTCCACGACCGCCAGAGTGATGGCCAGCCACTGCACGATTTGCAGCGCCAGATCGACCCTGGGCGCAAAGCGCGGCAGCAGGAGGTAAAGCCGGATGAAGTAGAGCCCGCCGGCGCACATCAGCACCAGCCCGCCGATCGCGCCGATGTCGTTCAACAGCGGGGTGTGCGGCCAGAGCTGATGCTGGCCAATGCCGGTGATGGCCAGCATGTAAAACACAGTGGCGGACTGCCAGAGAATGTAGCCCAGATGCGCCTTGTCGTGGGTGCCGATGAACAGAAAGCCGTTGTAGATCAGCAGCGCCAGCATCATGCCGAAAAACAGGCCCTGCAGCAGCGCATCATCGACGCTGAAGTGCCGAAAGTCGGGCGCATTCCAGACCTGTAGTTCCGGGGTGATGGCGCCGTATTGCGCGACACGCAGCAGCAGCACGCTCGCGCCCTCCGGTGGGGTGAGCGCATAGGCGGTTTGGCGAGTGTGCAGCGGGCTCAGGCGGCCCATGCCTGGAGGGCGGTCGGCGCCACTGGAGGTGGCGTCGGCATCCGGCAGGAGATAGGCCTCGACCTCGCGCCACAGCGGTTGGCCGAGCTGCAGGATCAAGTGCTCCGGCGACATGGGGCCGCGATACAGGTGCACGCGCATCCACACCGCGTCATCGTCCAGGCCGAGATTGCCGGTGGCGACGCGGGAAAAACGCGCATCCGGCAAGGCCGACACGGACGCGGCGCTCAGGCGCATTCCGTTTTCCCGCAGGATCTGCAGGGGCGAGCCGATTCGCTGATGCGACAGGTCGGGCGGCACCAGGAACACCACGGGCGGCGCCGTGTCGGTCGCCGATGCGCGGGATTGGGCAGCGCAGGGCGCGAGCGGCAGCAGCAGGAGCAAGGCGCCGATCCATGCAGGCGCCCGGCCAGCCCAGGCCACCCATTCCGGCCTGGCCGTTCTGGCAGGACGGTCGGAGCGGGCGCTGCAGAGGAGCTTTTGTGCGAAGTTCATGAGTGCAGAAAAGCGCGCAGGCCATCGGCGGAGAGATCGGGACAGGTTGACGAAGCTCAGTCTAAGAGGGGCGCCGGCCGCCTCCAATCCCGCTCAGTAGGGGGGTGCGTCGTGACGCCTGGACGCGTCGCCGGTGAAGCGCCAATGGGTTTTTCGTACACCGGCGTCCAGTCGCGCTTATATCGGCCGGCATCTACAGGTATGAAAACTCGATAGTTGGGATCGCTGCCGTCCGTCCCTAGGATCCGGCCATTCCCCCCAGACCACCCTCCATGTCCGTCCCCACCTCACTTTTCGGCTTCGCCGCCGGAGTCCTGATCGGCAGCACCGGCGTCGGCGCCGGGTCGCTCATGACTCCGCTGCTGCTCGGCGCATTCCGGCTCGACCTGCCGGTGGCGATCGGAACCGACCTGTGGTTCGCCGCGCTGACCAAGATCAGCGGCGCGGCTGCCCATCACCGCCACGGCCACGTCGACTGGCGCATCGCCGCACTGATGCTCGCGGGCAGCCTTCCCGCGGCGCTCGTGACGCTCGGAGTCATGCATGCCGCCGGGATCGGGCGCGCGGGATATGGCGCGCTCGGCGTTGCGCTGGGCGTCGCGCTGTTGCTGACCGCGGCGGCCGTCGCCTCGCGGCGCTTCTGGCAAGCGTTTGCCTTGCGGCTCGACGGCCGCATTCCCGAAGCGCGCAAGCCGGCGTTCACAGTGGTGCTGGGCGCTGCGCTCGGCGTGCTGGTCACGCTGAGTTCAGTGGGAGCGGGCGCAATCGGCTCCACCTTCATCCTGCTTCTCCATCCCCGCCTGCCCGCCAGCCGGCTGGTCGGCACCGACATTGCCCACGCCGTGCCGCTGGCCCTGG
>JAJXTQ010000478.1 GCA_021783685.1 Pseudomonadota bacterium
GCCCGGCCTGCTGCGCCGCCAGCTTGCCGCTGGCGGCCGCGTCACCGTCGGCAACATGACCTGGACGGCAAAGCCGGACGTGTTCATGGCGGGGCTGCGCGTCGAGAAGGCCATGGTCAAGCAGGGCCACCTCGTCGACCCCGTTACCGCCTACGCCACCAACGACCTCGCCATCATGATCCCCAAGGGCAACCCGGGCCACGTCACGGGCCTCAAGGACCTCGGCCGCGCGGACCTGCCGATCGCGATGCCGAACCCGGAATGGGAAGGGGTGGCGCGGCAGATCAAGGCCTCGCTCGCCGCCGCGGGCGGGCCGGCACTGGTCAAGTCCGTCTATGGCGACAAGGTCGCCTCCGGGATGACGGTCCTGACCCACATCCACCACCGCCAGACGCCGCTGTGGCTGATGCAGGGGCGGGTGGAGGCTGGCGTGACCTGGACCTCGGAGGCCGTGTTCCAGGAGCTCGCCGGCCATCCGATCGCCCACGTAACGATCCCCGCGGCGCAGAACACGCGCGCGATCTACGCCGCGGCGATGGTCAAGGGCGCGGCGCACCAGGATGCCGCCAGGGCCTGGCTGAAATTCGTGGCCACGCCGACCGCGCTGGCGATACTGGAACGTTACGGGTTCAAGCCTTACCACACGAAGTGACGCGGCCCGCCGGGCGCGGGGCGCGCCCGGCGGCGCAAAACGGGCGTCCGTCCGAGGCTGCGTCGCCCGAAATCGCCCGGGCCCGCCCCAACCGGCCTTGCCGGGTGGTCGGTTACATGCGCTTGCTTGTCAAAGACGTGCCCATGAGAATGGACGATCGTCTGCCTGTTGGCGACATCCCGGGATCGACCAATGCTTCACACCACGCTTCGAGCCGTTGCCCGTCGATTGCGTCCGAGCGGCACGCACGAGGCTCGTGCCACCTTCCGTGCCGCTGGGCGGAAGCTGCACTTGACGGGCACGCACGAGGCTTACGTGCGTTCGCTTCAGGGCTATCCCGCGGACCGTAGCGCCATCGCCAGGATCGTTCGCGACCTACCGCCCGGTGCGACCATCTTCGACGTAGGAGCTCACATCGGCCTGAGTGCCGCTATTGCGGCTGTCTCCCGCCCGGATTGCCAGGTGATCGCGTTCGAACCGAACCCTCGAAACGCGGCTCTCCTGCGTCAAAATATTGCGGAGAACAACCTGAGCAACGTCGAAGTCGTGGAAGCCGGCGTGGGCCATAAAGCCGGCGAGTTCACCATTGCCGACAACGGTCCATGGTCCGTGATGGGGAAGGGGGGCGCCCCTTGTCAGTTGGTGACACTGGATCAGTTCGCCGACCGAAGTCCGGCCTTCATCAAGATCGATGTCGAAGGCTTCGAGCCCAACGTGCTTGCGGGCGCGCGCGCAGTGTTGGCACGCCGGCCCCGCATCCTCATGGAGTTCAATCCCTGGACGCTGCTGCTTCAGCACTATGACCCGATTGTCTTCGCGGAGGCGATCTGGGGAGCGAGCGAGGACCGGCGGTGGTGGATCGAGCAGTCGCAATCGGTCGCACCAGCTCACGCGATTGACTTTGTACACGACGTCATCGTGCGGCATGGCTGCGTGGTTGATATCGAGTTCCTGCCAGCACGGGACTTGCCGCCTCTGGAAAAGATGGTTCGGCAACCGAGCCGTGACCTTGAAGCCTATGACGTGATCCCGTGACCGTGCGCCGCACCTGCGTGCGGATGTTCGTCACCAGGATCGTCGTCGCCCGCCGCCTCGCGCTCTCAGCGCCCGAGATACGTGTCCGCCACCCTCCGGTCCGCCTGCAGCTCCGCCGCGGTCCCCGCGATCACGATGCGGCCGTGATCGATCACATAGCCGCGGTCGGCGGCCGAGAGACCGAGGGTCAGGCTCTGCTCGGCGAGCAGGATGCTCACCCCCTGACGGCGCAACTCCGGGAATATCTGGAACACCGAGAGCACGATGCGCGGGGCAAGCCCGGTCGAAGGCTCGTCGAGCAGCAGTATCTTCGGGTCGGTCATCAGCGCGCGCGCGATGGCGACCATCTGCTGCTCGCCGCCTGAAAGCGTCCCGGCGCGCTGGCCGATACGTTCGGCGAGCACCGGGAACATCTCCAGCACGCGCGTGCGCATCTCCGCGCGCCGCGCGGCGGGCGTGAAGCGACCGCCGAGATCGAGATGGTCGCCGACGGTGAGCCGTGGGAACAGCTCGCGCCCGCTCGGCACGTGGCCGATGCCGGCGCGGGTGATGCGGTGCGCCGGACGTCCGGCGATCTCATCGCCGAACAGAAGGATGCTGCCGGCGCTCGGCGGCTGCAGCCCCGCGATCGTGCGCAACAGCGTGGTCTTGCCGGCGCCGTTCGCGCCGAGCACGACCACCACCTCGCCCTTGCCCACCACGAGCTCGATGCCCTGCAGGATGGCCAGCGGACCGATCTCGGCCCGCACGCCGGACATCGTGAGAGCCGTGGTCACAGCGGTTCTCCGAGATAGGCGCGCACCACCGCCGGATCGGCCAGCACCTCCTGCGGCTTGCCGTCGGCGA
>JAJXTQ010000479.1 GCA_021783685.1 Pseudomonadota bacterium
GTGTCCGTACCTGAACATCAGGACGGTTCCGCCGCCGAAGGTCCAGAACGGATCCGCGAGTCCCCCATGGCGCTGGATGTCGTCGACCAGCCGCAGCGCTCGCTGGAACAGCACTTCCCAGGGGCCGGACGGCAGCGACCTCATTGCACCCTCATCACGCCCAAAGGCCCTGCCGGTGCACGGCCAGTGACCTGGCGAGCTTCGCGACGTTGCGCCACACAGCCTTGGGGGCCACGCCCTCGTTCGCGGCGGCTTCCTCCACGGCCATTACCACCAGGGGCACCGGCGCCTCGTCGAGCAGGTGCGTCAGGTGGGCCGCGTAGCCCTTCGGTACGCTGCCGCTGACCAGCGCATGGCCGAGCGTGTCAGGCGGCACCTCCTGGACGTAGCTCACGCTGGCGTTCTTCGCCGCCATCCACAGGCCCCGCTTCCGAGCGCGCGCTGCCTGGCTGGGCGGATCGAGGTCCAGCCCCAGCACGGCCAGCACGTGCGCGACCCGGTTGAATCCCAGATCGCTCAGAGCGCCCGCTTCCAGGCCGACCAGTGTCTGCCGCGAAAGCCCGATCAGTTGCGCAAGCCGGGACTGCGTCAGTCCCAGCGCCTCGCGCCGCTCGCGGATGATGGTGCCCAGGTTGGAGAGGTCCACAGCTTGGTCCGACGAATTGTCGAATATTTTGGACATTCTAGCGCCTCCGGATCGCACCCGCCAGGACCTCGCCAGCGGCGCCGCAGGCCGCTCGCTGCCCACAGCCGTGACAAACATGCTCGCTGTCGGGCCACTGCGGGCGATCGAGTCCATCGATCAGTCGACGGTGCCTCGCTGCAACGGCTTCGATTTGCTCCCGCGACATCAAGCGGACCGCTCGTGAGGTCGGCGGCGCTGAGTGCCGACCAGGAAAGATCACGAACGCCTCGTCAGACACCTGGACACGCAGTTCATCCTCCACGGCCACCCGCTGCGCCGAGAGCTGGATGACATCCGACGCCCTCACCGCCGCAGTCGACCGCGTCTTCAGTTCAACCAGCACGACCAGACCGCTCGGCAGCCGATAGGCCCTGTCCACCCTGGCCACGATGGGCCAGCGGCTCTTCGACCTGAACTGCGCCTCCACGCAGATCAGTTCGGCGTCCCGCAGCCCGGCCGGTCGGTCCCGCCGCTCCGCGACGCTTGCGCGGTGCCGCCGGACCAGGTGCCACGTGACCGCCAAGGCAACAGCCAAGAGCAGCACCCACGGCCACATCAGCTCGAACCTCATGGTCGCCGCCTCGCCGACCATCGCCGCCAGCCATGCGCCACGAAACCCAGGATGCCCCTGGTCATCCGCAGCAACGGCGGGCAGCGCTGGAGCACTCTGCAAAGGCGCGGACCGGCGGCATAGTAGGCTGCCACCAGGCGTCGCCCCCAAGGCCGCGGCCTCAGGACCGTGTCCCTGAAGTCGCGCAACGCATCGGTCTGCCAGGCGTCCCCGAAGACCATCGTCGCGATGAAGCACCTCTCGCCCGGTCGTCGAGTCGACCCGTCGCCTGGCGCTGTGGCGCGCCGACCCTGCAACTCGAAGCGCACATGGGCCGCGATGCCCCTCCGGCGCGCCTCTTCCTGTGAAGTGCTTCGACGCGGGCCGTGCAGGGATTCGAGAACCACCAGGCGTTCGCACCGGCCCATCTGCGCCAGCTCGGAGGCCCCTACCGACCTACCCTGGCGGCACCTCGCCCGACTCCTCATGGCCCATCCCGGTCATCGATCGCGGGTTCGAAGAGTCCGTTCGTGACCTCCGCCCCGTCGCCGTCGAAGCCGATCGAGCCAGACACATCGCTGGATGCCTGCCCAGGGAGCTTCAGGACGCCCTGCTGGACCAGCAGTCCCTCGTAGGCCAGCGTGCGCAGTCTGCCGACACGCTTCACGCCCTTGTGGAACCGTGCGAGCTCGTCATAGAGACGAGGCAGTTCCGCCCTCTCGAGCTGGAACACGAGCCGGATGCGCGGCGGCTCCGAGGTCTTGGTGGGGCCGGTCATGCGGCATCTCCTGCAGCGCGCTCGGCCGTGGCCGACCTTTCGCGATCGGCCGCCAGCACGGTTCGCGCATAGGTCATCCCGGCCAGCTGAAACCCCCTCACGTTGGCGAACACAGGCTCCTTGATCTCGAGGATCCGGTGGCGCGGAAACGCCGACTTCACGGCCTTCCGGAACAGGAAGGCGCCTCCGCCCACGAGGATGATGTTCTGCAGGCTGTGCGGCGATTCGATCCACTCCTTCATGCTCGACACGGCCTGCTCCGTCACGCTCTCGGCCAGCGGCAGCAGCCGCTTGAGGTCGTAGGGCTTCTGGAAGATCACCGGGGCCTTGCCGGTCCGCAGCGCCATGTCGATGGCGTCCAGATCGCGGAAGGGCGTGCCGATGTCCTTGGTGATCTCGGCGGCGAGCAGCTTCAGCACGTCGGCGACACCCCGATTCACGGAGTGGCTCTGCTTCTGCACCAGTCGCATGCCCTGGGCGACGAGCCAGTCGAAGGTTCTCGCACCCGGATCGATGAT
>JAJXTQ010000480.1 GCA_021783685.1 Pseudomonadota bacterium
GGCGTGCTGATCGCACCGGAGCGTCTTCTCACCAACTGCCACGTGGTGCGCAATGCCCGCCAGATCAAGGCGTCCCGGGGAAACGAATCCTGGCCTGCCAGTATCGACATCGGAGACAGCTACCGGGACCTCTGCCTGCTCGATCTGCCCGGCCATCCCGGAACGCCACCATCCATCGCCGAGCCGGACAGGATCCGGGTGGGCCAAAACGTCCACGCAGTGGGCTATTCCGGCGGCAGGTTCGCCGTCAGCCCGGGGCACATCAAGGGCCTGTATACCTGTGCCTGCGGGGGCGCCGCCGGCGGCAAGGTGATCCAGACCTCGGCCCCGTTCAATCCGGGCGCCAGCGGCGGCGGCCTGTTCAATGCCGACGGGGAGCTGGTCGGCATCCTCACCTTCAAATCGCATCAGGGCGGCATTTTTCATTTCGCCGTCCCCATCGGCTGGATGAAGGAACTGAGCGCATCCAACCTCAACGGCCTGGGGCCCTTCTGGGGAAACCCGGCCACCAGCAACGGCTACTTCCTCGCCGCATGCGACCTCAGCGCGCACAAGAAGTGGCGGGACCTCGCACGGCTGACCCTGGAATGGGTACGGGAAGAGCCCTACAACGCCGAGGCGTGGATGGCATCGGGCCGCGCAAACCGCAACCTGAAGCGCCTGCGCGAGGCCGCCGCAGATTTCCAGAAGGCGCTGGCACTCGATGCCACGCATGCCGAGGCCGTGCTGGAACTGCAGGAGCTTGAAGTGGAACTGGACGCGTCCCTGATCGGAAACTGAACGGCGGGCCGCGCTACCGATCGACCGCGATCTTCACCACCACCTTGCGGATCGTGCCTGCACCCACCAGCGGCGCGTGCGCGTCGTCGGGGAAGAACAGGCAGAACGATCCCGCCGGGGTGGCGATCCAGCTGGCCGGCGCGTCGTTGAAAAAGCGGATGTCGCGCGCGCCGTCGTAATCGGTCGCCGGGTCCACGCAGTCGGCCGCCGGCTTCCAGCCCATCTCGTCGACGCCGTCGAGCACCAGCTGGATGTCGATGTAGCGGCGATGGCATTCCAGCTTCGCCTCCGCCCGCGTGCGTCCGGCGCAGGCTTCGACGATGGCGAACAGCCGTTCGCCCTGGATCGGGTGCCTGCCTGGCTGCAGCGTGCCGAGGTCGGCATTGCGCAGGAACGCGAAGGCGTCCGCAAACAGCGGATGCAGTGCGAGGTAACGGTCGGCCTGGGCGAGGGTGTCGAGAATCATGGGCGGTATCCGGGCAAAGTGTTCACGTGAATGACGAAGCACCAGTTTGCTGGCCGCTTTCCTTGGCGCGGTACATCGCCGCGTCCGCCTGGCGCATCAGGGCATCGAGCGTCGGGGTGTCCTCGCTGCGGGACGCGACGCCGAGGCTGATGCGCAGCTTCAGCGGCGTCCCGACGCCAGGCAGCACGATATCGATGGCCGCGCGCAGGCGCGCCAGCAGCGCATCCAACGCCGGGCCCGTCGATGTGTCGGGCAGCAGCACCACGAACTCGTCCCCGCCGACCCGCGCCAGCAGGTCGGACGCGCGGCAGCAGGCGCGCAGCCGGTCGGCGACCTGGACCAGCACGGCATCGCCCGCGGCATGGCCGTGGTTGTCGTTGATCGACTTGAAGTCATCGATATCGAGGTTGAGCAGGGTCAGCGGGCGATGGCTGCGCTGGGCCAGGGTGAACATGTCCTGGCCGCGCAGGTTGAACTGGCGGCGGTTGGCGAGGCCGGTGAGCGGGTCTTGCAGCGCCATGCTGCGAATGCGCTGGTGGGCCGAAAGGGAATAGGCGAGCAGCGCGCCAGCCATCGCGGCAAGCACCGCCAGCAGCGCCTGCACCGGGACGCCGGCCCCGGCCCCCGCCGCCGGCACGGCGGTGCGGGCGGCAAGTTGCCAGCTGCCGCCGGGGATGATGACGTCCATCAGCACCGCCTTGGGGTCGTCGAACAGCCTGGCGTCGCCGAGGATGACATCGCCCTGCGCACCGCGCCCATCCCTGCCGCGCAGCGCATAACGCGTCTCGCTGCGCGGATCGGCACGGATGCCCGCGCGCGCGAAGACGGGCAGCGGGTCGATCGCCACCGAAGCGAGCCCCCAGTAATGCGGCGGAGCGCCGGGCCGGGAGAACACGATGGGAATGCGATTGACGATGCCGACACCGCCCTGAACCAGGTTGATCGGGCCGGCCGTCACCGGCCGATGTTCGCGCATCGCCCGCAGCACCGCGTCGCGCTGGTCCGGATGGTCGAGGAAGCGCAGGCCGAGCGCCTTCTCGTTGCGCGCGCGCGGATACACGAAGCGGATGACGTTGTCGGGCGCCAGCGTCACGCTGACGATCGCCGGCTGCTGGCGCACCAGCGAAGCCGCGACCAGGGCGAAGTCGTCCTCGCTGAACTCCGGCCGTGCGAGGACGAAAGTCGACAGGCCGAGGCTCAGCGACAGCGTGGCGTTGAGTTCGGACTCCAGCCGCGCGCGCACCGTGGCGGCCTCGGCCTGCCTGAACGCACGTTCGGCCTGG
>JAJXTQ010000481.1 GCA_021783685.1 Pseudomonadota bacterium
TACACCTCGGGCACGACCGGCATGCCCAAGGCGTCCATCACGAACCACGAGCGCTGGCTGGCGGCCCACGCCGGCTTCGGCCATGTGATCTCCGGCATGCGGTCCGACGACATCTTCTACCTGACCTTGCCGCTGTACCACGCCACCGGCCTGCTCGTGTTCTGGGGTGCGATCGTCTCCGGCCCGGCGGCCGTGGTCATCCGCCGCCGCTTCAGCGCCAGCGAGTTCTGGAAGGACATCCACCACTACCGCTGCACCGGCTTCGGTTATGTCGGGGAACTGTGCCGCTATCTGCTCAACTGTCCGCCGCGGCCCGACGATGCCGAAAACACGGTCCGGATGATGATCGGCAACGGCCTGCGCCCGACCATCTGGCGGGAATTCCGCCAGCGTTTCGGCATCGGCAACATCTACGAGTTCTATGCCTCCAGCGAAGGCAACGTGGCCTTCCTGAACATCTTCAACATGGACAACACCATCGGCTTCGGCGGCGGCAACATCGCGCTGGTCAAGTACGACAAGGAAGCCGAGCAGCCGGTGCGCACTCCCGAGGGTCACCTCATCCCGGCCGAGGACGGTGAACCGGGCCTGCTGCTGGGCAAGATCACCAAGGCCACGCCTTTCGTCGGCTACACCCAGAAGGAAAAAACCGAGGCCGCGATCCTGCGCAACGTGTTCAAGCAGGGCGATGCCTATTTCAACACCGGCGATCTGATCCGTCACATCGGCTGCCGGCACTACCAGTTCGTCGACCGCACCGGCGATACCTTCCGCTGGAAGGGCGAGAACGTCTCGACCACCGAAGTGGAAAGCATCCTCGGCAGCCATCCGCACATCGAGGAAGCCGTGGTCTACGGGGTGCAGATCCCCAACACCGACGGCCGTGCCGGCATGGCCGCCATCACGCCCTCCCTGCCGGAGGCCGAGCTCGATTTCAAGGCGCTTCTGGCCTTCGCACGCAAGGAGCTGCCGCCTTTCGCGGTGCCGGTCTTCCTGCGCCTGCGCGAGCAGATGGAGACCACCGGCACCTTCAAGTACAAGAAAACCGACCTGAAGTCCGATGGCTTCGACGTCAACAAGGTCTCCGATCCGCTCTACGTGTGGCTGCCGGGCACCGACACCTACACGCTGTTGACCCTGCCGATCCATCAGGCGATCCAGAACGGCGAGTACCGCTACTGAAACGCCCGCGACCCTGCGGCGGCCGTTCCAAGCCGCCGCAGGGTCGTCGCTCAAGGCCATGTCGGCCGCGATTTTCTGCGCCACGCCCGGCGGCGTGGGCGCTATGCCTCGGCGCCGCCCGGCGAACCGTCGGATGCGACGTCGGCGTCGAGACGCCCCTGGGCCAGCACGGGCGCGGCCCAGTAGTGCACTTCCATGCCGGCAAGATCGGCTCGCAAGGCTTGCAGAAACGCACCCAGTGCGGCATGCGGCAGGATGATGCCGAAGAAGGTCCGCGGCCGGCACCCCGCGACCTGCTCGGTGACGCTCAGCCGCCGCGGGTCGTGGCCATGCCCCATCCCCTCATGCGAACTGAAGCCCTGGACCACGGGCTGCTGCAACAGCCAGTCGATCACCGCATCGGAAACGGTGGGCGCCACCGCCAGCGTCATCAGCACGGACGGCTCATCGGCCGGATTCATCACGCCTGCATTCATGACCTCGCCTCACCGAATCGCCGGTACAGAATCGGCAGCAGCAGCAGGGTGAGCAGGGTGGACGACACCAGCCCGCCGATCACCACGATGGCGAGCGGCCGCTGGATCTCGCTGCCCGGCCCGGTCGCGAACAACAGCGGTACCAACCCCAGCGCGGCGATGCTGGCGGTCATCAGCACCGGCCGCAGCCGCCGCTGGGCGCCCTCGATCACCGCCGTCTCCAGCGATCGGCCGGCCGCCCGCAGCTGGTTGAAGTAGCTGACCATCACCACGCCATTGAGCACCGCGATGCCGAGCAGGGCAATGAAACCGACCGAAGCGGGCACCGAAAGATACTCGCCCGTCGCCCACAAGGCCGCGATGCCGCCGATCATGGCAAAGGGAATGTTGGTCAGCACCAGCACCGCCTGACGCACCGAGCCGAACGTGGAGAACAGCAGCAGGAACACCAGCCCGACCGCCAGCGGCACCACGATCGCCAGCCGCTGTGCGGCCCGCTGCTGGTTTTCGAACTCGCCGCCCCAGGCGATGGTGTAGCCGCTCGGGAGACTGACCTCCTGGGCGATGCGGGCCTGCGCCTCGGCGACGAAGCCGACCAGGTCGCGACCCCCGACGTTGGCGATCGCCACCGCATTGCGGACCCCCTGCTCGCGCTTGATGGCCACCGGCCCTTCGGTGCGCTCGACCGACACCAGATTGGCCAGGGGCACCCAGCGGCCGTCGGGCAGGACCACCTGCTGGGCCAGAAAATCGCCCGGCGCGCGGCGCAGATCGGCATCCCCGCGGATCACCAGCGCGATGCGCCGGTCGCCCTCGTAGACGATGCCCGCGGGCCAGCCCTCCACCAGCATGCGCAACTGATCCTGCAGC
>JAJXTQ010000482.1 GCA_021783685.1 Pseudomonadota bacterium
GAAGTTCAGGATAAACTCGGTCTTTCGTGATATCCATTTCCTGAGCAGGATCGCTTGGGACATGTGTTCTCCTTCTCGATCGGTTCCACGCATGGACCCTCCATGGGCTTGCCGGAAGGCAGAAGCGAAGCGGTGCCTCGCTGCGTGAATAACGGTTCCAGACCACTGCGACCGTGCCGACGGCTGCCATCGATCTGCCAGGGGATTCGGCCACCCCTTCAAACAGTCATCAAGCGGCTGTCCAGCCTGTCTATTACCCGGCTGTTGGCGCAGTATGTTGCAATGCCACAACTAAACATTATATTGATTATATTGATAATTGTCCAGCCCGCTGCCAGACCCCGGGTAAACCCGGCTGCAGCTTGGCCTCAGACCAGCCCGTCCAGCGCTTGAACGCCGACCAGATCGCCGACGGCGACATTGCCGCGCTCATGCTCCAGAACGATCAGACAATTGGCCTCCGACATCGAGCGCAGAATGCCCGATCCCTGGGCCCCGGTCGGCTGCACGCGCCACTCCCCGTCCTCCTGCACCATCTGGCCGCGCAGGTACTCGGTCCGTCCGGGTGTTTTCTTCAACGCTGCCAGGCTGGGGACGCGGAAAATCGGCAAGGGCGTCGGTTCGGCGCCCATCATCTTCTGTAGGGCGGGGCGGACGAACTGATAAAAGGTCACCATCACCGCCACCGGATTGCCCGGCAGGCCGAACAGCCAGGCACCCCCGATCCGGCCGAAGGCCATCGGCCGGCCCGGCTTCATGGCGATTTTCCAGAAAGCCACTTCGCCCAGCCTGGCCATCAGTTCGCGCACGAAATCGGCTTCGCCGACCGAGACACCGCCGCTGGTGATGATCACGTCGCTGCTTCTCGCGGCCGCCGCCAGCGCCGCTTCCAGCGTCTCCGGATCGTCGCGCACCACGCCCATGTCGCGCACTTCGCAACCCAAGCGGGTGAGCATGCCCCAAAGCGTATAGCGATTGCTGTCATAGACCTGACCGGGGGCGAGCGACCTGCCGATCGAGCACAGTTCGTCGCCGGTGGAAAAAATGGCCACGCGCAGTCGACGGCGCAGCGTCACCTCGACCTGGCCGAGCGAAGCGAGCAGGCCGATCTCGGCCGGACGCAGCCACTTGCCGGCTTTGAGGGCCGGCTGTCCGGCCTTGAGATCCTCGCCGGCGCGGCGAAAGTGCTGCCCGATCCGCTGCCCCGGCGGGATGATCACGATTCCCCCCTCGACCCTGACCGTCTCCTGGGGAACGACGGTGTCCAGACCCTCGGGCACGATGGCGCCGGTCATGATGCGCAGTGCGCTGCCCGGGGGCAGATGGCCTTCGAAGGCGCGGCCGGCGAAGGCACTGCCGACTATCGCTAGCCGGGTCTCGCCCGCCGCGGCGAGCTCGGCGTGGCGCAGCGCGTAGCCGTCCATCGCCGAGTTGTCGTGGGCGGGCACGTTCACCGGCGCGACGACATCCTCGGCCAGCACGCGATCGAGCCCCAAGCGGACGAAGCTGCGCTCGAAGTCGGGCACCGGTGCGAGCTGCGACAGGATCAGCGCCTGGGCGGTACAAACCGGCAGGGAATCGGGATCGTAGCCGTCGGCGCAGGAGAGCGTCTGCAGGAGCGAATTCATGTTGGTTCCAGTCTTTCCAGTTCTTCCAGGGTGTTGATGTTGACGAAAGCGGCTTCGTCGTCGAAGGGCACTTCGACCACGCGCAGGGTGGCGAACCAGGCGTCGACCTTGCGCTCGCCGCTCTCAAGGTAGCGGCTCAGTTCGTCCTTCAGGTCTGTTCGGCAAAGGGCGAACACCGGCTGTATCCAGCCGCCGGCTTGCGCCACCGCCAGTTGGGCGTCCGCCCCTCGCAGTGCCGCGTGCAAACGGGCGACCAGATCTAGGGGCAGCAGGGGGGAGTCGCAGGGGACGGTCACCAGGAGCGGCGTGGCGCAGGCACATAGCCCTGCGTGCAGACCGGCCAGCGGTCCAGCGAAGTTGCCGAGGGCGTCACTGATCACCGGATGGCCGAGCGCTTCGTAGGCTGCGCGATTCTGGTTGGCGTTGATCAGCAGCGCATCGACTTGGGGCACCAGGCGGGCGATCGCGTGTGCCGCCAAGGGTAGTCCGCGGAACGGTCGCAGTCCCTTGTCGACGCCGCCCATACGCCGCCCCAAGCCGCCCGCCAGCACCAGCCCGGTCACGGCCTCGCCGTTGCGCTCAGCCATCGACGGCTTGGCCCGCGAAACGGCTATGGCCGGTGAACAACAGATAGTGTTTGCCCTGGGCGCGGCCGATCATGGTCAGGCCGAGCCGCTCTGCGATCGAGTGGCCCATCTGGGTGAGGCCCGAGCGCGAGACCAGGATAGGAATGCCCATCTGCGCGGTCTTGATGACCATCTCGGACGTGAGCCTTCCGGTGGTGTAGAAGATCTTGTCGGCGCCGGACATGGCTTCGAGCCACATCTGGCCGGCGACGGCGTCCACCGCGTTGTGCCGGCCGACGTCCTCGACGAACATCATGATTTCGCCGTCC
>JAJXTQ010000483.1 GCA_021783685.1 Pseudomonadota bacterium
ATAGACGAGCGTCTGGCCGGCGAGATCGGCCTGCGCCTCTACAAGGTGGGCATGCCCTGGCCGCTGGAGGCCGAAGGCGTGCGCCATTTCGCCCTGGGCCTGGAAGAGATCCTGGTGGTCGAGGAGAAGCGCCAGATCATCGAGTACCAGTTGAAGGAGCAGCTCTACAACTGGCGGGAAGACGTGCGTCCGCGCGTCCTGGGCAAGTACGACGAGAGCGGCGAGTGGTCGGCCGCGCACGGACCGTGGCTGCTGCCGCCGACCGGGGAACTGACCCCGGCCATCGTCGCCCGCGCCATCGCCGCGCGCATCGGCCGCTATCACAGCTCGGAGAAGATCAGGAACCGCCTGGCTCTGCTCGAAGCCAAGGAGCGCTCGCTGGCGGCACCGCACCTCTCGCTGGCGCGCGCACCGTACTTCTGCCCCGGCTGTCCGCACAATCAGTCGACCAAGGTGCCCGAGGGCTCCAGCGCCCTGGCCGGGGTCGGCTGCCACCTCTTGGCCGTGGGCATGGGCCGCAACACCCTGACCATCTGCCAGATGGGCGGCGAGGGCGCGGCCTGGCTGGGACTGGCCGAGCACGCCGGCATCGCGCACATCTTCGCCAACATGGGCGACGGCACCTACTACCATTCCGGCCTGCTGGCGATCCGCGCCGCGGTGGCGGCAGATCGGTTGAGCCAGCCCGGCGGCGGCATCAACATCACCTACAAGATCCTCTACAACGACGCGGTGGCGATGACCGGCGGACAGCCGCTCGACGGGCCGCTCAGCGTGCCGCAGATCAGCCGCCAGCTCGCCGCCGAGGGCGTGCGCAGGATCGTCGTGCTGGCCGACGATCCGCACAAGTATCCCCGCGACGCCGGCTTCGCGCCGGGCACCGAGATCAGGCCGCGCGAGGATCTCGACCGGGTGCAGCGCCAATTGCGTGAGACGCCCGGCGTCACCGCACTGATCTACGACCAGACCTGCGCCGCAGAGAAGCGGCGCCGGCGCAAGCGCGGCGGCTATCCCGATCCCGCCCGGCGCGTGTTCATCAACGAGCTGGTGTGCGAGGGCTGCGGCGACTGCGGCGCAAAGTCGAACTGCCTGTCGGTGGTGCCGGTGGACACCGAGTACGGGACGAAGCGCGCGATCGACCAGTCCTCCTGCAACAAGGACTATTCCTGCATCAATGGCTTCTGTCCCGCCATCGTCACCGTCGAGGGCGGCTCGCTGCGCCGGCGAGAGTCTGCGGCGACGTCCGACGATTTGGCCGATCTATCGGCCGGGCTGCCGCAGCCGGAACTGCCCGATCTCGACTCGCCCTACGGCATCCTGATCGCCGGCGTCGGCGGCACCGGCGTGGTCACCATCGGCGCCCTGATCGGCATGGCGGCGCATCTCGACGGCAGGGGCGTCACGGTGCTGGACATGACCGGAATGGCGCAGAAGGGCGGTGCGGTGATGTCCCACGTCCGTCTGGCCGCGCATCAGGAGGAACTGTTCGCACCGCGCATCGCCACCGGCGAGGCCGATGTCGTGATCGGCTGCGACCTCCTGGTCGCGGTCGGCGACGAGGCGCTGTCCAAGACCCAGGCGGGCCTCACCCGGACGATCAGCAACACCGGCCGGACGATCACCGGCGACTTCGTCCGCGATCCCGATCGGGCCTATCCGCTGGCGGCATTGCAGGATCAGCTGCGCGCCGCGGTCGGCGCGGACGCCGCCGAGTTCGTCGACGCCGCGCGCCTGACCTCGCTGCTCACCGGCAATCCGGTGATGACCAACATGTTCCTGCTCGGCTACGCCTGGCAGCGCGGCCGGGTGCCGGTGTCCGAGGCGGCGCTGATGCGCGCCCTGGAACTGAACGGCGTCGCCGTCTCTGATAACCGCCGCGCCTTCGCCTGGGGCCGGCGCGCCGCCTTCGATCCCGAGGGTACCGAGGCGATCGCCCACGCCGCCGAGCCGGTGCTGCCGACGCACCGGTTGTCGCGGGATCTGGAGGAGATCGTCGCGCGCCGCAGCGACTTCCTCACCGCCTACCAGAATGCGGCCTACGCGCGCCGCTACAGCGACCTGGTCCAGCGCGTGCGCAAGGCCGAGGCCGCCGCGGTGCAAGGCGGCCATGCGCTCGCAGAGGCGGTGGCGCGCAACTACTTCAAGCTGCTCGCTCGCAAGGACGAGTACGAAGTGGCCCGCCTGTTCGCCGCTCCCGAATTCGCGCGCGCGTTGCAGAGCAGCTTTAGCGGCGACTACCGGCTGCGCTTCCATCTCGCGCCGTCCTGGCTCGGCCGCGCCGACCTCGTCAGCGGGGAGACAGGCAAGCGCGCCTTCGGCCCCTGGCTGCTGCCGGCGTTCCGCGTCCTGGCGCGGCTGAAATTCCTGCGCGGCACGGCCCTGGACATCTTCGCTCTCAGCGCAGAGCGCCGCGTCGAGCGCGAGCTGATCCGGGAATACGAGGCGGCCATCAGCGCCGCGCTCGCCGCGCTGCGTCCGGAGACCCACGCGCAGGCGGTCGAGCTCGCG
>JAJXTQ010000484.1 GCA_021783685.1 Pseudomonadota bacterium
TCGTCGCTGCGGTAGCCGGGATTGAGCGGCGCCGCGGTGGCGCCGCAGGCCACCGCGAGAAAGGCGCTGCCCGCCTCCAGATTGTTTTTCAGCACGATGGCGACGCGGTCGTTGCGGCCGATGCCGACGCTGTTCAGATAAGCGACGGTGCGGATGACCAGTCGGCGCAGTTGGCGATAGTCGAGATCGGGCGCGCCGGGGGCGCCGATGGCCGGGGCGTCGTCGGCGCCGGCGGAGAGCAGTTCGGTCAGTGTGATGCAGCGCTTCATCATGCTTCCTTCAGTAGTGGATCCGGTTCAGAGGGCCTCGATCCTGAGGCGGCCGTGTTGCTCCTGCAGCGTCCTGGCGAGCAGGCTCACTGCGGCGTAGATCGCGTCGATGTGGGGGGTGGGCAGATCGGTGATGCGGCCCAGTTCGACCACCGAGCCGATCAGCGCGGCGATCTCCGGCGCGCGCCCGGCCTCGATATCCTGCAGCATCGAGGTCTTGTGCCGGCCAACCGCTTCGGCGCCGGCGATGCGCTTCTCCAGGGAGACCCGGAAGCGGATGCCGAGCCGCTCGCCTATCGCCTGCGCCTCGCCCATCATCTTCGCCAGCAGATCCCGGGTCAGCGGAAACCGGCAGATGTCCACCAGGGTCGCGTGGCTGAGCGCGCTGATCGGATTGAGGCTCAGGTTGCCCCACAGCTTGGTCCAGATTTCCGAGCGGATGTCGGCGAGCAGCGGCGCCTTGAATCCGGCGCGGCGCAGCGTCTCCGCCAGCGCCAGCAGACGCGGCGTCTCGCTGCCGTCGATCTCGCCCACCGAAAAGCGGTTGCCCTCGATGTGATGGAGCACGCCCGGCGCAACGATCTCCGCGGCGGGGTAGACCACCGAGCCCAGCACCCGATCCACCGGCAGGTTCGCGGCGATGATCCCACCCGGATCGACGCTCTCCAGGCAGCGGCCCTCGTATTCGCCGCCGTGCTTCATGAAGTACCACCACGGAATGCCGTTTTGCGCCGTCAGCACCGCGGTCTCTTCGTGGTACAGAGCCGGCAGCTCTTGGACCACCGCCGCCACCTGGTGCGCCTTCATGCCGAGCACCACCAGATCCTGCACCCCAGCCTCGGCGATGCGCTCGGTGGCCCTGATCCTGACCACCGATTCGGTTCCGTCCTCGGCGATGAGCTTCATGCCGTGCGCGCGGATGGCGGCCAGATGCGCGCCGCGCGCGATCAGCGTGAGCTCTTCGCCCGCCTGGGCGAGCTTGACGCCCAACAGGCCGCCGATGGAGCCGGCGCCGACTATGCATATTTTCATCAGAGAGTTCCTGCTACGAAGATAGAATTGCCCATAGCGGGCCGAGGGAAAAGATCGCTTCCCGGGAGCGGCGCAAACGCTGTGGCGAAGGAAAAGTGGTCATGCATCGTCTAAAGTATAACCATGAGCGAAGCGTTAAACGGGGTTCCCGTTCTCGATTTCATCGGCGCACCATCGGGCCCGGCCCGGGAGCGTCGCGCGGAACCGGGTGGCGGCAAGGAAGGCCTTGAGGTGCGGCGATGATTGAGCATTTCTCCCAGCCCGGCGTCATCGCCGATGGCGCAAGGCGCAAGGGCCGATCCCAGCCCAAGGGCCGCTCCCCGGATCCGCAAGCGGCGAGCGAGGTCTCCGCCCTGCTCGGAGCCGATCCGCGCCGACGCGAGCTGCTGATCGAATACCTGCACCGCATCCAGGATGCGCACGGGCACATTTCGGCGGCGCACATCGTCGCGCTGGCGGCCGAGCTCAAGCTCGCGATGACCGAGGTCTATGAGGTCGCCACCTTCTACCACCACTTCGACGTGGTCAAGGAGGGCGACGCGGTGCCGCCGAAGTTCACCGTTCGCGTCTGCGAATCGCTCTCCTGCGAATTGGCCGGCGCCAAGGAGCTGCACCGGGCGATCGCGGCGCGCGAGGGCGTGCGCGTCGTCAAGGTGCCCTGCGTCGGCCGCTGCCACGCGGCGCCGGTGGCGGTGGTGGGGCGCAATCCGATCGACCACGCCAGCGTCGCGAGTATCGATGCGGCACTGAATGAGGGCGCGGTCGAACCGGTGCTCAGCCCCTACATCGGCTATCGCCAGTATCGCGAGGCCGGCGGCTACGGGGTGCTGGCCGAATGCTGCGACGGCCGCCGCGAGACCGAGGCGGTGATCAAGGAAATGGAGAGCTCGGGCCTGCGCGGGTTGGGCGGCGCAGGCTTTCCGGCCGGGCGCAAGTGGCGAATCGTCGGCGCCGAACCGGGTCCGCGCCTGATGGCGGTCAATATCGACGAGGGCGAGCCGGGCACCTTCAAGGACCGCTGGTACCTGGAACGCGACCCGCACCGTTTCCTCGAAGGCATGCTGATCGCGGCGAAGATCGTCGGTGTCGCTGAGATCTACATCTATCTGCGCGACGAGTACGCCGCCTGCCGAGAAATCCTCAGCCGCGAGATCAAAGTTCTCGCCGCCGATCCGCCGGCCCCGCTGCCGGCGATCCACCTG
>JAJXTQ010000032.1 GCA_021783685.1 Pseudomonadota bacterium
GCGATTGAGCAAGGAGGACTTGCCCACATTCGGCCGACCGACCAGGGCGACGCGGCCGCAGCGATGGAGGCCCTCAGCCACCGCTGACGCTCAACAATGCAAGGCTCGCGGCTTGCTGTTCGGCTTCGCGTCGACTGCTGCCCACGCCCCGGAACGATACTCCGGCAGCCGGGATCTGACAGAGCACCTCGAAGCGCTGTTCGTGCTCCGGCCCTGTCACGGCTTCGAGCCGATAGATGGGCAGCAACGCGGCCCGCGCCTGCAGATACTCCTGCAGCCGGGTCTTGGGATCCTTCAGTTCACCCGCGGCCGGAAGGTTCGCCAGGAGGTCCGCGAACAGGTGCTGCACCACGGCGGTCCCCGCCTCGGTCCCCCCGTCGAGACAAACGGCCCCCAGCACCGCTTCCAGCGCGTCCGCCAGGATGGACTTGCTGCGATGCCCGCCGGTCTTGCGCGCGCCGGGGCCCAGTCGCAAGCAGCGACCGAGGTCGAGGTCGACCGCGATGGCCGCCAGGGTTTCCCCTTTCACCAGATTGGCGCGCAGGCGGCTCAGGACGCCTTCCGGCGCCTGCGGGCAGCGATCATACAAGGCGCGGCCAATCACGAAGTTGAGCAGCGCATCGCCGAGGAACTCCATGCGTTCATTGTTGCGGCGCCCGACACTGCGATGCGTCAGGGCCGCGTCGAGCAGTCCGGGGTCCCGGAATCGATACCCCAGCCGATCGGTCAGCTGGTCCAGAGCTTGCGTCAAGGTCGCTGTACCTGCGTCGCATGTTGAAACTTCATCACGAGGTCGATGTTGGCGACCCAGGGAATCCGGACCTCGTAGTCCACGGCGACCTGAAAGTCGTGCTGTCCGGGAACGACCGTGATGTCGTCGGCCTTGGCATGCTGGATCGAGTTGACCTGAAAGCGGCGCAGCAGGAGATCCTTGAGGCGCCTGGCATTGAGATCGCTTTCGCTCACCCCCTGACGCAGCGAGTCGACCGACGAACGGACCTCGATGTATTCCATGTAGACCGGGAGCAACGCGAACGCCGTATAAACGGCGAATCCCCCGGCGCCGATGTAGGTCATCAGGCTCAACAGCCCGATGCCCCGTTGTCTGTGTCTGGCTTGCACGGATCACCCTCCTTCGCACGCGCCCCCGGTTGACCCGGGCAAGGCGGGCACGAGGCCGGTCATTCGATCGTCTTGCCGATTCGCGACCACAAGGGCAGCCCGGCATCCGGGTCCCAATTCATCCAGATGGCAAACGCGCGGCCCACCAGATTGGCGTCGGGTACGGTACCCCAGCGGCGGCTGTCGTCGCTGTTGTCCCGATTGTCGCCCATGACGAAATACTGGTCCGGCGGGACGACGGCGCGCATGTTGTAGGACGGCCTGCCGGTGGTCTTGAGCAGATGATGCATCACCTCGCCGACCTGTTCCTCGAACTCCCATGCCTCCCAGCGCGCCGGCACCCCCGGCCCGGTGTAACGCCCTGTCGGGGTTATCGGCAAGGGAGCGCCGTTCAAGTAGACCTGCTTGTCGCGATAGACGATTTCGTCCCCCGGCAAGCCGATGACCCGCTTGATGAAATCCTTGGACGGATCTTCCGGGAAACGGAACACCATCACGTCCCCGCGCTCGGGGTAACCGAAGGGCAGGACGCGTGTGTTGAACACCGGGATCCGCACCCCATAGGCAAACTTGTTGACCAGGATGAAATCACCCGTCAGCAGGGTCGGCACCATCGAGCCCGAGGGAATGCGGAACGGCTCGACGAGGAAGGACCGGACCAGGAACACCGCCAGCACGACCGGAAACAGACTGCGACCGAACTCGACCAGGCCCGATGGCCCTTCACCATTCCCGCTGCGCTGCCGCGCCGGCGCCCAGCGATAGCGATCCAGCACCCACAGCACGCCGGTAATCACGGTGAGAACGACCAGCAACAGGGAAAAATCGGCGCGCATGCGGACTCCTTACAATGGTATTTCCGTAGTCACTCGGGTTTCTTGCCCACGTCCAGAATGGCCAGGAAGGCTTCTTGCGGCACCTCGACCTTGCCGATCTGCTTCATGCGCTTTTTACCCGCTTTCTGCTTTTCCAGCAGCTTCTTCTTGCGGGTGATGTCGCCGCCGTAACACTTGGCGGTGACGTTCTTGCGCATGGCCTTGACCGTGGTGCGCGCGATGACGTGGCTGCCGATGGCCGCCTGGATCGCCACCTCGAACATCTGCCGCGGGATCAGCTCGCGCATGCGCTCGGCCAGTTGGCGACCGCGATAGGCGGTCTGGGCCCGGTGCACGATCACCGACAGCGCATCGACCCGCTGGCCGTTGATCAGCAGATCCAGCCGCACCAGATCCGCCGGCTGAAAGCGCTCCAAATGATAATCGAAGGACGCATAGCCGCGGCTGACCGACTTGAGCTGGTCGAAGAAATCCAGCACCACCTCGCTCAGCGGCAGCTCATAGACGATCGAGACCTGGCTGCCCAGATATTGCAGCTTCATCTGCACGCCGCGGCGCTGTTCGCACAGCGTCAGCACGCCGCCCACGTAGTCCTGCGGACAGAGGATGTTGGCCTGGATGATGGGCTCGCGGATCTCGGCCATCTCGTTGACCGGCGGCAGCTTCGACGGATTGTCGACGTGCAGCAGTTCTCCGGCATGCGTCAGCACCTCATAGACCACGGTCGGCGCGGTGGTGATGAGATCCAGATCGTACTCGCGCTCCAGGCGCTCCTGGATGATCTCCATGTGCAGCATGCCCAGGAAGCCGCAGCGGAAACCGAACCCGAGCGCGGTGGACGTCTCCGGCTCGAAGTGCAGCGCCGCATCGTTCAGGCGCAGCTTCTGCAGCGCTTCGCGCAGGTGCTCGTAGTCGTCGGTGTTGACGGTGTACAGCCCGGCAAACACGCGCGGCTGCACCTGCTTGAAGCCCGGCAGGCGCTCGGTGCAGGGCCGGTCGGCCAGGGTCACGGTATCGCCGACCGGGGCGCCGTCGATCTCCTTGATGCCGGCGATCAGGAATCCCACCTCGCCCGTCTCCAGGCGCGGACGGTCGACCATCTTGGGCGTGAAGACGCCCACCCGCGCGCCGGCATGGCTGCGCCCACTCGACAGCATCATCACCTTGTCGCCGGCACTGACGCGACCGTTGACCACGCGGATCAGGGAGACCACGCCGACGAAATTGTCGAACCAGGAGTCGATGATCAGCGCCTGCAAGGGTCCGTCCGGGTTGCCCTGAGGGGGCGGGATGCGCGCCAGCACGGCTTCGAGCAACGCATCGACGCCCTGGCCGGTCTTGGCGCTCACCTGCAGGGCGTCATGGGCATCGATGCCGATGACGTCCTCGATTTCCTGCGCCACCCGGTCCGGGTCGGCCTGCGGCAAGTCGATCTTGTTCAGGACCGGCACGACTTCAAGCCCCTGATCCAGCGCGGTGTAGCAGTTGGCCACGCTCTGGGCTTCCACGCCCTGCGCGGCATCCACCACGAGCAATGCCCCCTCGCAGGCGGCGAGCGACCGGGAGACCTCGTAGGAAAAATCGACATGGCCCGGCGTGTCGATGAGGTTGAGCTGATAGGTCTGTCCATCGCGCGCGCGATAGGGCAGGGTCACCGATTGCGCCTTGATGGTGATGCCGCGCTCGCGCTCCAGATCCATGGAGTCGAGCACCTGCGCCTGCATCTCCCGGTCGCTCAGGCCGCCGCAGAGCTGGATGAAACGGTCCGCCAAGGTCGACTTGCCGTGGTCGATGTGGGCGATGATGGAGAAATTGCGTGTCCGGGATTGCATGATCGTCAAGCGGCTCCGATGCGCGTGGCGGGCCGCTCCAGAAAGGCGCGCACAGCCGCCGCGTCCAATCGCCCCTCGCACAGCACGGCGCCATCGCCGACCACGACCGGAACACGGGCCCCATAGCGAGCCTTGAGGTCGGGATCGCCGTCGACATCGATGGGGACGATCTCCACCGTCCGGCCGCGGCACAGGGTCAGCAGATCTTCGTGCAGGAGATCGCACAGCCCGCAACGGGGCCGGGTGTAAAGGGTCAAGTGGAGCTTCATCGAGGGAAAAACCGCCAGAACGCCAAAGGGGTTGATTCTACGTCATCGACCGGCTGCCCGGCAGGGTGCCGTGCCGGCGGATCCGGAACGGCAGGCCCCGCGCGATGCGCCTCACGCCATCAGCGACGGCGGTGCAGCGAATCGGCCATGGCCTTCAGCGCCGCATAGGGGACCTCACCGACGACCAGGACCTGATGCCCGTCGCGGACATCGCCGTAGGCGTTCATGCTGCCGCGACTGGTCTGCCCGACGATGGGCTTGCCGCGCACGGGACCGGCATCGATGAAGACCGATATGGCCGAAAGGCCGTCGCTGTACACCAGATGTTCCTGTCCGCCCCCACCGGGGACGACGTGATCGGCGCCGAAGACCAGACGATAACCGGACGGCGGATCAGGCACATCCCAGTGGCGCACATCCATTGTCCGTGCAGCGTCCGCATTGGTCTTCACGATTTCGCGCTTCAGCTTGGACACGTCCACCGCCGGCGCCAGCAATCGCGGGTCGATGCGGTCCTTTACCGTCAACGCCGTGAACATCACTTCCTGGCGGATACGGTCGTCCTCGCCGATCATCTGAGCGTGCAGGATCAGGCCGGTCTCCCGGTCGACGCAGAGCCGATAACCGTATCGGTAGCCGTCACGCGGACGCACCCGCAGCCGTTGGCACGCCCGGCCGGCCACGCGGTCCGCGGGGCCCAGTTCGAGGCTGTAGTGAGCGGTCAGTCGCCCCATGTCCTCAGGCTGGGCCGAAAAAAAAGGGTTGCTCCAGCGCAGCCCTTCGATCATCAGCCCACGCTCGGGGAGGTAGCGGGTCATCTGCCCACCCCGGCGATGGATCTCGTTCATTTCGCCGTTGAGCGCGACCAGACGTGTCTGGCCTTCCTTCTCCGGCGAGTGGATCACCTGCATCGTCTCCAGCGAGTCGTTCTTCTGGTAGACGAACGTGCCCTCATAACTCAACGCGCTGTAGGCCTTGACCGTGCGCAGGATCCATTCCGCCGGCGCTTCGCCGGCCTGGACGAAGGGTGCGGCGATACACAGGGAAACGAGCAGGAAGGCAGCCCGCATGTCGGGAATGGCGGGCCTCACGGAGCGATGGCGGAAACGGGCTCGACCGCCGATTCGGCCATGCTGAGATAAGGCAGCATGCGCGCCGGTTCACCGGTATCCACCAAGGCCAGCGTGTGGTTGCGCAGATATTGATCGAGTTCGGAGGTGTCGGCGCGATCCGGCTCCACATCGGCGGCGGTCGCCACGGCCACCGGAGCGGTCGTATCGGGGCGGGCGGCGACATCGACCGTGGATGATCCGGGGCGTTGCCATGAATTGACGAGAATCACCGATGCCAGAATCAGGGATGCGGCCAAGCCCCATGCACGGGGGTGACCCGCGAGCGGCATGCGCGATACGCGGGGAGTCGACTCATCCTTGTCGATTTCGGCCCTGACCGCCGATGCGATGTCCACGATGCCGGAAGCCGGAAGATTGTCCCGCAGCACGTCACCGATCAGGTGGTAGCGAGCCCATTGTGATCGCCTGGACGCATCGGCCGTCATGCCCTGCGCCACGAGACGCGCCCGCCCGCCGGTCAATTCGCCATCCATCCAGGCCGACATGTCCGCTGCGAATTCGGTATCCGTGTCGATGGACTGCCCAAGCTGCTGTTTCGTGGATCCCGACTGCGTGGTCTTGTCATTCATGATTCAGGTCAATCCCTCGATTTTCTTGAGCTCGGCATCGATGGTATCCCGCGCTCGAAACAGCCTAGACCGGACAGTACCCACCGGGCATTCCATCGTTTTGGCAATCTCTTCATAACTCATGCCCTCGATTTCCCGCAAGATCAGCGCCGTCCGGAGATCCTGCGGCAATGCGTCGATTGCCGACAGGATGGTCCGACGCACCTCGTCGGTGAGCAACAGCGCTTCGGGCGTGTCGATGTCGCTCAAACGGGCCGAAAAATCGACTTCCGAGTCTTCGTTACCGAACTCCGAAACCGAACTGACCGGGGCCCGATTCCTGGCCGCCACATGGTTCTTGGCGGTGTTGATCGCGATCCGGTACAGCCACGTATAGAACGCACTGTCGCCCCGAAACCCGGGCAAGGCCCGATACGCCTTGATGAAGGCTTCCTGCGCCACATCGTGCGCATCGCTCGGGTCGTACACATAGCGGGACACCAGCTTGATCACCTTGTGCTGGTACTTGCGCACCAACAGATCAAAAGCCGTCTTGTCGCCCCGCTGGACCCGCTTCACCAGATCCTGGTCAACTGCACCTGCATCGCCCATCGGGGGCATCACTCCGGCCCCCGGCGTTCTCTTGCCCACTAGACAAGCTCAAACCGGGAGAGTTCGTTCTTTCGATCAAAAAAGCGGTTTATAGTAAGCCCGCATCCGCATCGGGCCCGCCAACCGCGTTGGTGGGCGATTCTATCAGCCGTTTCACATTCCCGCGATGACCACCCACACGACAGACGTTCTCATCATCGGCAGCGGCGCAGCCGGGCTATCGCTGGCATTGCGCCTGGCGCCTCACTGCGCGGTGACGGTGGTGTGCAAGGCGAGCCCCAGCGAAGGCAGCACGGCGTACGCCCAGGGCGGCATCTCGGCCGTCCTGGACGTCGATGACTCGGTCGAGGCACATGTGGAAGATACGCTGATCGCGGGCGCCGGCCTCTGCGACCCCGAAGCGGTCCGCTTTACCGCAGCGCGTGGCGCGTCCGCCATTGCCTGGCTGAGCACACTGGGCGTGGCCTTCACCCGCGAGGATGACCAGCCCAACTCGGACAGCCCGCTGCATCTGACCCGGGAGGGCGGCCACCGCCACCGGCGCGTCGTCCATGCCGCGGACGCCACCGGCCGGGCCGTCTCGGAGGTCTTGCTCGCAGCCTGCCGGGCGCATCCGCGGATCCGCATGCTGGAACGGCACATGGCCGTCGATCTCATCACGCACGACGGGGCGTTGCGCGGGCAACGGTCCTGTTGCGGCGCGCGGCTGCTGAACCGGGACACCGGCGCCGTACAATCCTGGCTGGCCCGCAGCGTGGCCCTCGCCACCGGCGGCGCCAGTCGCGTCTACCTTTACACCAGCAACCCCGAGGTCGCGACCGGTGATGGCATCGCCATGGCCTGGCGCGCCGGTTGTCGCGTCGCCAACCTCGAGTTCATGCAGTTCCACCCCACCTGCCTCTACCTGCCGGCTCAGGGCTCGCGCGTGTTTCTCGTCAGCGAAGCCGTGCGCGGCGAAGGGGGGCGCCTGCTGCTGCCCGATGGCACGGCCTTCATGGCGGGCTTCGACCCGCGCGGCGATCTGGCGCCGCGAGACATCGTGGCCCGCGCGATCGATCACGAAATGAAGCGGCTGGGCATCCCCTGCGTGTATCTCGACATCCGCCACCGCGGCAGCGCATTCATCCAGGCGCATTTCCCGACCATCCACGCCCAGTGTCTGGCCCTGGGACTGGACATGACCGAGCAGCCCTTACCGGTGGTGCCCGCCGCCCACTACACCTGCGGCGGTGTCGTGACCGATCTGCGCGCGCGCACCGATCTGGAGAACCTCTATGCGATCGGGGAAACCGCCCACACCGGCTTGCATGGCGCCAACCGCATGGCCAGCAACTCGCTGCTGGAATGCTTCGTCTTCGCCGAGTCGGCCGCCGACGACATCCTGACCCGCCTGCCGCACTTGCCCATCGCCGAGATCGCGGATGCGCCGCCCGCTCCAGCCGGCAAGTCCTCCACCGAGCACGTGACCGTCCATCACAACTGGACGGAACTGCGCCGCGCGATGTGGGACTACGTGGGCATCGTGCGCAGCGACGAGCGCCTGCTGCGCGCCCAGCGGCGCATCACACTGATCCGCGCCGAAACCGAGGCGCAATGGCGACGACACGGGTGCGATCCCGACTTGCTGGAATTGCGCAATCTGGCGACCGTCGCGGAACTCATCGTGCGCAGCGCGCTTGGACGCCACGAGAGCCGCGGGCTGCACCACACCCTGGACCATCCCGAAACCTTGCCCGTCGCGCGCGACAGCATCCTGATCCCGGAGAATCTCGCCCTGCCCTTGCAGGCGATGCGCTGGGTCGATCCGGCACATCGGGCGAGCGACGAGCCGACCGGCCGGACATAAAAAAACCGCCGACAAAGTCGGCGGTCTCATGGGCTCACTTTCCCCGCAAGCGGGGAAACGACCTCACTTGTACATGGACTTCTTGAACATCCGGTTCAGCTTCTCGTCGGTCGCTTCGGCGGTGCTCTTGGCATCGGCGGCCATGGCCTTGGCTTCGGCGGCGGCGCGGGCAGCAGCGGCGGCGTCACGCTTGGCGGACTCGGCAGCGGAAGCAGCGGCCTTGGCGTCAGCAGCGATGCTGTCCAGCTTGGTGTTCATCGCTTCTTTTTCCTTGGTGCTGGAGCAGCCGACCAGACCACCACCCAGCGCCACGGCCACGATCAAGGGAGCTGCAAACTTCTTAGCCAGCATAGAAATTCTCCTGATAAATTCGATCAACGGGTTTCAGTGAAATTAGGATCAAGGGCGTCGAACACGCAGCGGCATTCAACGCTCACCGCCGGTCACGCCCCCAAAACCGGCGCTCGGCGCGTGCACAGTGTCCGGGTTTCACCGTCATTTTTCAAGCGCCCAAGCGATTCTTTTTGATCAAAACGTGAAAAGCCGGGGCTGGTCACCGAATGGAAACCCGCGCGCCCACCCCGATCAGGCTCTGCAACTGCGCGATCTGCTCATTGGTCATCGCGATGCAGCCCTGCGTCCAGTCAAATTGCCGATGGATGCTCAGGTCGCCGCGGCCCACGCCGTGAATGCCGATCTGCCCCCCCAGCCGCGTGTTCTGTGGCGGCACCAAGCCCTGCAATCCGGCGTATTCGACGGCCCAGAACTCCTCGTCGCTGATCCTGCCGGCCTCATGCGCCGCCTGCGCGTGGCTCACGTTGGGATAGCTGAGCTGCATGAAGGTCTGAAACAGACTGCTCTTGCGGATTTCGGTAATGTAGAAGTCGCCCAGCGGCGTCTTGTGGTCCTTCGTCAGCTTCGATCGGGTGACCCCGCCTCGTCCAATGGCGATGCGCTCGAACACCCAGACCGGTTCGTCGCCTTCCATCACCGCCAGTTCGTGCGCCGCCGTGTCGATCAACAGCCAGCGGTTCTGGAACGGACTTCCCCACGCACAGCCGGTCGCTCCCACCCAGAACAGACCTGCCAGAACCCACCCTGTCAGCCACTTCATGTCAATCGCTATCCGCTTTCGTTCGCGCGCCCGGCCGCATGCGCCGCCCCGAATTGTACGGGATACCCCCGGCCTTCGCCCATGGACACGGTCGGCGCAGGCGCCGCGCCCAGTCCCGCGCCGGTTCGCGATCGGCTTCCGGCTCCCGAGCGCGGATGCGAAGCGCCACATCGGCAGCGCCGGCCCGCGGTCGCGGACGCCGGCCCGTGATCGAGCCGCGCGCGAGCGGGATCGGAACGGACTTGCGACGCGGCCGCCGCGACCGAGACGTCGAGGCTGCTCCCCCATCGAACGGATCACGGCCCGCAACGAATGCCCGGGAATCTTGGCTATACTGCGGCCCCGATCCCGAGAAACCACCATGACCCAAGGCGCGGAACTCATCCTCGGCGGCGTGCGTTCCGGCAAGAGCGCCTACGCCGAGGCACAGGCCCGGGCGAGCGGGCTGGCCGTGCACATCATCGCCACCGCCACGGCGGGCGATGCGGAAATGGCGGCCCGCATCGCCGCGCACCGGGCGCGTCGGCCTGCCGATTGGCTCACCCACGAGGTCGAAACGGCGCTGGCACGGTCGCTGACGCAGGCGGCTGCGCCGGATCGCTGCCTGCTCGTCGACTGTCTGGGACTGTGGGTGTCCAATCTCCTGCATGCCGGCGAGACGGTTTTCGCCGCAGAACGCGCGGCGCTGCTCGACCGGCTGCCCGCGCTGCCGGGGCGTGTGCTGCTGGTGAGCAACGAGGTCGGCTGGGGGCTGGTGCCGACCAACGCCTTGGCGCGGCGCTTCGCCGATGAACTGGGCTGGCTGAACCAGGCGCTGGCGCAGCGTTGCAAACGGGTGGTGCTGCTGGCGGCCGGCCTGCCGCTGACGCTGAAGGACCTGTCATGAGCGCGTGGTGGACCGTGCCGCCGCCGCGGCCCGATGCCATCGCAGGCGCCGCCGCTGCGGCCCGCTGGGATCGACTCACCAAGCCGCCGGGCTCGCTCGGCCGGCTGGAGCACGCCGTGACGCGGCTGGCGGCGCAACAGGGACGGATCACACCCCGCCTCGAGCGCGTGCACATCGCCATCTTCGCCGGCGACCACGGCGTCGCGCGGCGCGGCGTGTCGGCCTATCCGCAAGTGGTGACCAGCCAGATGCTGGCCAACTTCGCCGACGGTGGCGCCGCGATTGCGGTGCTGGCGCGCCAGCTCGGCGCCGAACTCGCCATCGTCGATGTCGGCAGTGTCCACGCCGTGCATCCGCTGCCCGGCGTGCTCGACCGGCGCGTGGCCCGTGGCACGGCCGATTTCACCGAGGCCCCGGCCATGACCGCCGCGCAGACCGAAGCGGCGCTGGCTGTCGGCGCCGCTTGCGTGGCGACAGCGTGCGCGGCCGGAGCGGATCTGTTCATCGGTGGCGAGATGGGCATCGGCAACACCACCGCGGCTGCCGCGCTCGGCTGCGCGCTGCTGACGGCGCCGCCCGAAGCCCTGCTCGGACCGGGCACCGGCCTCGACGCGGCAGGCCTCGCGCGCAAGCGCGAAGCGCTGACCCTGGCGCTCGCCCGCCATGGCGCGGCGTGCTCGCCGCTCGAAGTCCTGCGCTGTCTGGGCGGGCTGGAACTGGCGGCGCTGGTGGGCGCCTACGTCGCCGCCGCCCAGGCGCGCCTGCCCGCACTCGTGGACGGCTTCATCGCCACGGCGGCGGCGCTCGTGGCCGTGCGGCTCGATCCGGGCGTGGCCGATTGGCTGCATTTCGGTCACCGCTCTGCCGAGCCGGGACATGCGCGCCTGCTCGATGCCCTGGGCGGACACGCCGTGCTCGATCTGGATCTGCGACTCGGCGAGGGCAGTGGCGCGGCGCTGGCGGTGCCGCTGTTGCGCGCCGCCTGCGCGCTGCACGGCGAGATGGCCACGTTCGACGCTGCCGGGGTGAGCACGACCGCTGTCTGAGCGG
>JAJXTQ010000033.1 GCA_021783685.1 Pseudomonadota bacterium
CAAGCGGGGCAGGCGATCGCCGTCGCGCTGGTGCGCCAGATGGGTCACGACGTTCTCCACCATCACCACCGCCGCATCCACCAGCATGCCGATGGCGATCGCCAGCCCGCCCAGGCTCATCAGGTTCGCCGTCAGCCCGAAGTAGCGCATGCACAGAAAGGTCGCCAGCGCGGAGAGCGGCAGGATCAGGGCGACGGTGAGCGCGGCGCGCAGGTCGCCGAGGAACAGCACCAGCAGCACCAGTACCAGCACCACCGCCTCGATCAGGGCGCGGCTGACGGTGTGGACGGCGCGATCCACCAGATCGCCCCGATCGTAGAAGATGCTGACCTGGACGCCCTCCGGCAGCGACGGTGCCAGGGCGTCGAGCTTGGCCCGCACGCCGCGCACCACCTCGCGCGCATTGGCGCCGCGCAGGCCCAGCACCAGACCCTCGACCGTCTCGCCCCGGCCATGGTGGGTGACGCCGCCATAGCGGGTCAGCGCGCCCTCCCGCACCGCTGCCACGTCGGCCAGCCGGACCGGCTCGACCGGATCGGGGCGCACCACGATGCCGGCCAGATCGGCCAGGTTCCGGACACTGCCCTCCGAACGCACCAGCCAGGCTTCCTCGCCCTCGGAGAGTCTGCCGGCGCCATCGTTGCGGTTGTTCACCGCCAGCGTTTCGCGCAACTGGGCCAGGGAAATCCCGTGGGCGGCAAGGCGCTCGATGTCCGGCACCACCTCGAAGCTGCGCACCTCGCCACCCAGTGCATTGACGTCCGCCACCCCCGGCACGGTGCGCAGCGCCGGCCGGATCACCCAGTCGAGCACGCTGCGGCGCTCGGCCAGGGACACGCCCTCGCCATCCACGGTGAACATCAGCATCTCGCCCAGCGGTGTGGTCATGGGCGCGATCCCGCCCGTCACGTCCGCGGGCAGCCGGTCCCAGACCCCGTTCAGCCGCTCGGCCACCTGCTGCCGCGCCCAATAGATGTCGGTCCCTTCCTCGAAATCGATGGTGATGTCGGCGAGGGCATACTTGGTCGTGGAGCGCAGCATGACCTGATGCGGAATGCCCAGCATCTCGACTTCGATCGGCGCGCTGACGCGCGTTTCCATCTCCTCGGGCGTGAGCCCGGCCACCTTCACGACCATCTTCACCTGGGTCGTGGAAATGTCGGGATAGGCGTCGATGGGCATGCTCGTCATGACCCAGGCACCGGCGCCCGCCAGCAGCACCACGCCGAGGAAAACCAGCAGCCGTTGCCCGAGGGCAAAGCGCACCAGACCCGCCAGCATCACTCCCCCCCGCCCATGCCGCTCGCCAGCGCCTTGAGGGCCGCGACGCCGGCGACCGCCACCGGGTCGTTCGCCGCGATCGCGCCCTGCACGATGCGGCGATCCCCGTTCTCGCTCACCACGGTGACCGGTACCGGCCGAAAGCCGGTCGGCGTCTGGACGAAAACGTGGGCCGCGCCGTCGAGATACGCCAATGCCGCCGCCGGCACCTCGTGCAGCGCGCCGGCGGCGTCCTTCACGCCCAGCGCCACCTCGACGAACTGCCCGGGCAGCAGGACGGTCTCGCCGGGCACCACGCGCGCGCGCAGCAGGACGCCCTGATCGGTCTCATGAATCTGGCGCCCGACCGCGATGATTTCCCCCGCCACCGCGCCGTTGTCGACGCGCACCCGATCGCCCAGACGGACGCGGGCGGCGACGGCCTGCGGGGCATGGATTTCGAGCCACAGCGCCCGCAGGTCGGCGAGTGTGTAGAGCGGACTGTCGAGGGTGACCTGTTGGCCCGCATTGGCCGACTGGGCGAGAACCACGCCCGAGATCGGCGCCGTCACGGCCAGCGTGCCGGTCGAGCGGCGCGTGCGCTCCAGCTCCTGAACCTGCCGATGATCGAGGCCGGCCAGCCGCAGGCGGGTGCGACTGTGATCGAGCGCAACCTGCGCCTCACGCCACTGGGCCTCGGTGTCTTCGAAGCGCCGGCGGGCGATGATGCCCAGCTCATTCAATTCACGATCCCGCTTCATGGCCGCGGCGGCGAGCGCAAACCGGCTCATGGCCGCGAGGTGCTCGCTCTCCATCGCCGCGAGCTCCGGGCTGTGCAATTCGGCCAGGGTCTGACCGGCGGTCACCGGCTCTCCCTCGCCCACCACCAGCGAGGCCACGATGCCCGGCACCCGCGCGCCCACCACGCGCAGACGGTCATTCGGCACCGCGACCCGCGCCGGCAGCCGGATGTCGAGCCGGTCCGTGACGACGGCCGGTATCCCGGTGCGGATCCTGGACGCGGTCTGCTGCGCAGCGCTCACCGCCAGTTCCTCGCGCGCCGCCACCGGCGCACCGATCAGCGCACCGACCAGCATCATCCATCGCAACCAAGGCTTCACGGCACATCTCCCATGATCTGATTGAGTCGCGCGCGCTGCCATCCGATGCGGATGCGCTGGCGCTCGACTTCCTGAACGGCAAGGCGGGTCTGCTCGCGGATGCGCAGCAAATCCATCAGGTCGAGCTCGCCGGCCGCGAAGGCGGCCTGTGCCAGATCCTGCTGGCGCTGGGCCAAGGCCCCACGGCGCTGGATCAGCGGCCAGGCTTCCTCGGCCGACTGGAGCGCGGCTTCGGCCTCCTGCCGGGCCACGGCCTGATCCCGGATGCCCTGACGCCAGCGCAGGCGCGCCTCGGCCGAGGCGCGCTCGGCGGCCGCCCGTTCATCGGCGCGGGTCGCCGCGGCAAAGGGAATGCTCACACCCACGCCGAGCGAATTCACGTCGTCTTCATCCCGGCTGCCCCGTTCGCGCCGGGTGCCCACCTGCACGACCGGTGCCCCGGCGCCTTCGGCAAGCCGTTGCTGCCATTCGGCCTCGGCCCGGCTGGCCTCCTGGGCCCACACGGCCAGCCCCGGATGGGCATCGACGGCCGTCTGCGCCGGCGCCTCGGCCGTCAGGCCGCGCACATCGGGTTCGAGTCCCACCAGAAACCGAAAGCCGGCACGCTGGGCATCGGACTCACGCGCCAAGGCAGCGCGTTCGGCCTCGCGCGCCAGACGTTCCTGTTCGCTCATGAGTTGATCGGTCTGGGCGAGATCTCCGGCCCGCACCCGCGCCAGCACCTGCTCATGCAACTGGGTCGCGCTGCGCTCGGCGGCCCGGGCTTGCGCCAGATCCGCGTCGGCCAGCGCCAGCGACCACAGGCGCTCGCGGATCACGCCCGCGGCTTGCCAGCGGTTGTACCGCGACCGCAAGGCGGCCTGGGCCGCACTGGCCCGCGCCAGCGACCGCGTCGCCTCGCGGACCGACGGCCACCACAGGGGCCACTCCACGCCGGCTTCGGCTTCGCGCAGTCCGGCGTCGGTCCATGCCGTATCGTCCTGCCAGTGCAGTGCCAGCGCAGGGGGCCCCGCAAACCAGCTCCGGCTGCGCTGCGCCAAGGCCTGGGATTCGCGGCTCAAGGCCGGCAACAGATCCTGAGCGGGATCGCGTGCCAGGGCGGCATCCACCCACACCGAGAGCGGGTGGGGTGCCGGGTCGTCTGGCGGGCTGCCTGACGCCGCCGGCTCGGCGCATGCGGCGGCCCCGGCCATGATCCCCGCCATCAGCACGATACCCCGCCAGCGCGCGCCCGATCCCGACGACATCCTTCGTCCTCCCAAAAGTTCGGGATCAGCATCGCCGATCCGCCTTAATGGCCACTTAAAGATCCCGACGCCGGGCGGACGCCATCGCGTGTGCGCAGGTCGCGGCGGCACCGATCGGGTCAGGCGGCCGGCGCCACCGCGCGAGTGCCGCCACTCGGCAACGTGCGCCAGGCCACGACCAGCGCCAGTGCGGCGGCGAACATGGCCATCAGGTACACATCGCCGCGCCAGCCGGCCGACCAGAGCAGGCCGGCGAGCAGGCTGCCGGCAAGACCACCGGCGCCGAAGCCCAGCGCGCTGTAGAGCGCTTGTCCCCGCCCCTGCAACGGGCCGGGAAACAAAGCGTACACATAACTCATGCCGACGGCGTGACACAGCCCGAAGCTGGCGAGATGAAGGATCTGCGCGCCGATCAGAAAGACCGGCGAGCGCGCCAGACCGGCGATCAGCGCCCAGCGCACCACGGTCAGCAGCAAGGCCGCCAGCAACAGACGACGGCGGCCGTAGCGCCGGAACAGCGCCGGCGCCGTCCAGAACAGGCCGATCTCCGCGACGACGCCCAGCGCCCACAGCAGGCCGATGTGTCGCCCCTCGTAGCCCAAGCCCTCGAGATACAGCGTGAGGTAGGCGTAATAGGGGCCGTGGCTCAGATTGAGCAAAAACACCATCACCAGGAAACCGGTCGCGCCGGGACGGCGCAGCAATGCGCCCCCCGGAGCAGGGCGCATCGCACGGACCGTGGTTGGGGCCGGGGCCTGCAAGCCGCCGCAGACGAGCATGCCCGTCACCCCGATCAGCCCGGCCAGCGGGAGATACTGGATCATGGCCGGGGAGCGGGCCAGCCAGACCGACCCCGCGCCGCTGGCCACGATGAAGCCGACCGAACCCCAGAGCCGGATCCGGCCGTAGCGACCGATCCCGGCGGGGCCGAGTCGATGCAGGGTCAAGGTCTCGAAGGGCGGCAGCGTCGCGTTCCAGGCCAGCGTGAACACGGCGAAGCTCAGCGACAGCAGCGCGGCGCCCCGGGCCTGAACGAAGAGCAGCCAGGCCACCAACACCGCGCCAAGGCTCCACCGCAGCGGGCCGACGAGATCCCCGCGGCGATGGGTCCACCATCCCAGCAGCGGCGGGCCGAGCAGCTTGGTGCCCATGAAACAGCCCATGAGCGCGCCGATGCGACCACCGGAAAGCCCCTGCGCCTGCAGGTAGAGCGGCAGGTAGGGCATGAGCAGGCCCAGCAGGCCGAAATGAAAGAAATAAAATCCCGCCAGCGGCGCGGTGCGGGGCGCCGCCATCACCGCTCGGGCGTGGCGGGGATCACCGGTGTAACACTGCGCACCTCGGCGTTCTGGGCTCGGTGGCGCAGGCAGTGATCCATCAGCACCAGCGCGACCATGGCCTCGGCGATGGGGGTGGCGCGGATGCCGACGCAGGGGTCGTGGCGGCCGGTGGTGCGCACGGTCACGGGCTCGCCGGCGCGGTTCACGCTGCGCCCGGGCAGGTGCAGGCTGCTGGTGGGTTTCAGCGCGATGCTGGCGACGAGGTCCTGACCCGAGGAGATGCCGCCCAGCACACCGCCCGCATGGTTGCTGAGAAAGCCCTCCGGGGTGATCTCATCGCGAAACGCCGTCCCCTTGGCCGCCACGCAGCCGAAGCCGTCGCCGATCTCCACGCCCTTGACGGCATTGATGCCCATCAGCGCATGGGCGAGATCGGCGTCCAGCCGGTCGAACACCGGCTCGCCGAGCCCGGGCGGCACCCCGGTCGCCACCACGGTCACACGCGCGCCAATCGAATCGCCGCTCTTGCGCAGGGCGTTCATGTAGTCCTCGAGTTCGCTCACCCGGGCGGGGTCGGGACAGAAAAACGGATTGTCGTCCACGCCGTCCGGATCGACCGGATCGAGCACGATCGGCCCGAGCTGGGCGAGATAGCCGCGGATCCGGATGCCCAGCCGGGTGGCCAGATAGTGCCGGGCGATGGCCCCGCCCGCCACCCGGATGGCGGTTTCCCGCGCCGAGGAACGCCCGCCGCCACGATAGTCGCGTAGGCCGTACTTCTGCTGATAGGTGTAATCGGCATGGCCCGGCCGGAAGGTGTCGGCGATGTTGGCGTAGTCCTTGGATTTCTGGTCGACGTTCTCGATCAGAAGACCGATCGGCGTGCCCGTGGTGACGCCCTCGAACACCCCGGAGAGGATGCGCACCCGATCGGGCTCGCGGCGCTGGGTGGTGTGGCGCGACGTGCCCGGCCGGCGCCGGTCGAGATCGCGCTGCAGGATGGTTTCGTCGAGCGGCAGCCCCGGCGGGCAACCGTCGACGATGCCGCCCAGCGCGGGCCCATGGCTTTCGCCGAAGCTGGTGAGCGTGAACAGCCGGCCGATGGTGTTGCCCGACATCGCCTTATCCTCTCGCCCGGCCTGCGCCCAGCGCCGCCGCATGGTCGTGGAGCTGTTCGGCGGTGAGCAGGAAAACCCCATCCTCGCCATGCTCGAAGGCCAGCCAGGTGAACGGCACCTCGGGCCAGGCGCGCGCCACGGCCTCGGCGCTGTTGCCCACCTCGACCACCAGTATCCCGCCCGGGTGCAGACGCGCCGCCGCGCCGGCGAGGATGCGGCGCACGACATCCAGCCCATCGACGCCTGCGGCCAGGGCATGGCGGGGCTCGTGGCGGTATTCGGGCGGCAAGGCCGCAAGGTCGGCGGCGTCGACATAGGGCGGATTGCTGATGATGAGGTCGTAGCGCAAGGCCGGCAGGCCGTCGTAGACATCACTGCGGACGGGATGGACGCGGTCTTCGAGATGGTGACGGGCCACGTTGCGCGTGGCCACCGCCAGCGCGCCGGCATCGATGTCCGCCGCCGCCACCTCGGCTTCCGGAAAGGCCAGGGCGCAGGCGATCGCGATGCAGCCGCTGCCGGTTCCGAGGTCGAGCACGCGACCGACCGCGGCGGCCTCGAGCCAGGGCGCGAAACCGCGCCCGATCCATTCGGCCAGCGGCGAGCGCGGGATCAGCACCCGATCGTCGACGAAAAAAGGCAGGCCGGCGAACCAGGCCTCGCCCGTCAGGTAGGCAGCCGGCCGGCGCTCGCGGATGCGCCGGTCGAACAGGCGCAGGATGGCGAGCCGCTCTTCCAGGGTGAGCCGCGCGTCCAGATACCGGGGGGGCAGATCGAAGGGCAGGTGCACGGCCTGCAGGGCCAGACCGAACGCCTCGTCCAGGGCATTGTCGGTGCCGTGGCCGAAATGCAGCCCGGCGGCGTTGAAGCGGCTGGCGCCCCAGCGAATGCAGTCGGTGAGGGTCAGCAGGCTTTCCGCCACCTGTTCCAATCGCGCCATCGGCTATCCTCTGCGTGAGTCCAATCGCCTATGATAAGCGACCGTCCTGAATCGAAACCATGCCCGCCATGCGCCTTCTTCGCCTCGTCGCCGGTCTGCTCCTTCTGGTCGTGGTCATTGCATCCATCCATCGCCTCATCGCCATCCCGTCGTCAATCGCGCTGTCCGAGGACGCCATGACCGCACCGAGCCGCACCGATCGCGCCAACGCCTGGCTGCAGGAGCATCTGCCGCAGCACATGCTGTCGGGCGTGATGCACGGGCTGACCCGGATCACGTGGCGACCGTTCAAGAACACGCTGATCCGCGGCTTCGCCAGACTCTACGACATCGACCTCACCGAGGCCGAAAGCGCCGATCCGGATCATTACCGGGACTTCAACGCGTTCTTTACCCGCGCGCTCCGCGACGGCGCCCGGCCGCTCGCGCCCGGCGAAACGGTGATCGCCAGCCCGGTGGACGGGCTCGTCGGCCAGATCGGCGTCATCGAGGACGCGAGCCCGATCGAGGCCAAGGGTCGCGCATTCTCGCTGCCGGAATTGCTCGGCGGCGACGCCGCCCTCACCGAGACCTTTGCCGGCGGCAACTACACCGTGATCTATCTCTCGCCGCGCGACTATCACCGCATCCACATGCCGCTCGCCGGCGCCCTGCTGCGCACCGGCTACATCCCGGGACGATTGTTCAGCGTCAACGAGGCCACGGTCCGCGCCGTGCCCGACCTCTATGCCCGCAACGAACGCCTCGTCACCGTGTTCGACACCGGCGCAGGCCCCATGGCCGTCATCCTGGTCGGAGCCATCTTCGTCGGCAGCATGCAGACCGTCTGGTCCGGGGTCGTGACCCCGCCCTACGGGCCGGCGCCGAGGTGGCACCAATTCGGCGAGGACGGCGTGCGGCTGGCGCGCGTGGCGGAGTTGGGACGCTTCAACATGGGCTCGACCGTCATCCTGCTCCTGCCGTCCGGGCGCACCGCATGGGACGCAGCGGTCCGGAAGGGCACGTTCGTGCAAATGGGACGCGCGCTGGGCCGGACTCTGTCCATCGAAGAGTGACGCAACGGGTCGGAGACTGACGTCACAAACTGACCGACCGGAGCGAGGCCCGCACCAACGCCCGTCTTTTTACTTTATTTACAGACACTTATAATATGGCACGTCTCCTGCTTTGAGATCGCTGACCCCGCCCCATGAGGCCGGGAGATTCACACACAAGATCTGCCAAGGGGAGATATTTTCATGAAACGTTTTCGCACCCTGTTGACGCTTTCCGCTCTGGCCCTGCTGCCCATCGCCGCTCAGGCGGAAATGAAGACCATGAACCTCGACGAACTGGCCGCGATCGAAGGCCAGGCCGGCAAATACTCGCTCAGCGCAGGCAGCATCAGTCTCTTCACCTTCGATACCGCCGTCCTCGCCGCGACGCCGGCCGGCCCCGTCTACCAGGCCGTGAACACCCGCAAGCCGGGGCTGGTCCCGGGCGTCCGCGACAAAGGCCTGACGGTCGTCAACGGCGTCGTTCTGACGCCTGTGAATGCGGCGGTCCGCACCACGCTGGTCACCTCCATCCCCATCTTCGGCAGCGCCGTCGCGGATCTGGTGACCCCCATCGGCGTCGGTTTCACCCCCTGAGCCAACCACCGCGATCGCCTGTTGACTCCATTGGGCCTTCCTCCGCGAAGGCCCTTTTCTTTTCCGGGCGCTTCGGACTCGCCCGATCCTCCGGGCGAGGAGCGTGCTCGACATGCGTCTTGATCCCACCGCAGGGCCGGCATAAAGTGGCGCCGACGCTGGACGTCGCCGTTTCGGGAGCATCATGTCGACCAAGGCCCTGCACCTACGCCACAACCTCAGCCATCGCCGCGACAAGTACCGGCAGTTCCTCGGCATCGCCTTGATTGCGCTGTTGTGCGTGACAGGTCAGCCGTCGAGCCGCATCCTGTTCGCGCTCGCTGCGGCATTGATCGTGGCCGGCATCGCCATCCGGCTCTGGGCCTCCGGCCATATCAGGAAGGACCAGGAACTGGCGCAGGACGGTCCCTACGCGCTGGTCCGCCATCCGCTCTACGTGGGCAACCTGACCCTCCTGCTGGGTTACTGCCTCGCCAGCGGCCTGTGGTGGTCTTTCCCCTTGGCCGTTGCCGTCGTCTGGGGCTTCTACCCCCCGGCGATCCGGCGTGAGGATGCCAAGCTGGAGCGGCTGTTCCAGGAGCGGTGGCGGAACTGGGCCGGCAGCACCCATGCATTGCGGCCCCGCTTCGATCGGCTGGGGCAGGCTTTCGGCGGCAGCTGGTCGTTGACACAGAGTCTGCGTGCCAATGGCGAACCGGTGATCGCCGCCTTCCTGGCATGGGGTCTCTGGGCGCTGTTCCAACGGCTGGGGTGAACTTGGCGCCGTCGACCCCGGCACCGCCGGCCCCCGACCCGCTCGCCGTCACCCGCTTCGTGCAGGCACAGGTCCGCGCCGGTGGTGCGCCGCTGAGCCGCGGCACCCAATCCCGGGTCTACCTCTACCAGGATCAGAGTGGCCGCTACGTCATCAAGACCCCTCGGGACGGTCTCGTGGGCGCATGCATCGGACGCTGGATGATGCTCCGCGAATGGCGCATCTATCAAAGGCTGGAAGGCTTGGCCGGCGTTCCCCGCTGCCACGGCCTGATCGACGGCCGGTATTTGCTGCTGGATTTCGTCGACGGCGAAACCTTCCGCAGTGCCCAGCATCGCTTGACCGCAGACGATCCGTTCTTCGATCGACTCGGGCGGCTGATCGCGGCGCTGCACGCGCGCGGCGTGGCCCACACCGATCTCAAGCGCAAGGACAATCTGCTGGTGCTGGCCGACGGGACGCCGTGCCTGATCGATTTCGGCGCCGCCATGCAGCGCCGGCAGGGACCACTCTCGCGCACCCTTTTCCTGATGGGGCGGCAGTTCGATCGCAATGCCTGGATCAAGCTCAAATACAATGGCTACCGCGGTGTCTCCCCGGATGACCTGCATCACCTGCGCCGCTTGCCCATCGAGCGTGTATCGCACTGGATCAAACGGCGGCTGCGCCATCTGCGCCGGGCCGCCATGAAACACCGGGGATCCGATCAGCCATGAGCGTGCCACATCGCCTCCCGAACCCGATCCGCCGGATCGCCTGGCTCGCGTTCGCGGGATGGATCGTCACGGGCGCGCCGGCTCAAGCCGCCCAGAGCCTGTTCATCAGTGATCAACTGAGCGTCGAATTGCGACAACAGCCCGGCGACGGCAAGCCGGTGACCGGCCAGATCGCCGCCGGCACGCCGGTGGAAACGGTCACCACCGCCCCGGGCGGCTGGACTCAGGTCCGCACGCGTGCCGGCCAGATCGGGTGGCTGCGCAGCAGTCAACTCATGAATCTGCCGCCGGTTCGCCCGCGCATGGACCAGGCCAGCCGGGAATTCGCCGAACTGCGCGAACAAAACCAGCAGCTGCGCAATCAAGCCGAAGCGCTGGAAGCCGCCTCGTTGCAGAACGCGCCCGAACTGGAACGACTGCGCGCGGAGACGCAGCATTTGCGGGACTCGCTCAAGCTCTCCCAGGATGGCTTGCACATGGCCGAAACCAACCAGAAGTTGCGCGAGGAGGTCGCCAGCCTGCGCCTCCAGATTCAGGCGCTGGAACAGCAAACCGAACGGCTGACGGACCGCAGCCGTCGCGACAGCTTCCTCGCCGGGGCGCTGGTGATGATCATCGGCACGCTCGCGGGTCTCGGCCTGCCCCGGCTGTTCGGTCTGAAACGGGCCAAGCGGTGGGATCGCTGGTAGTCAGCCGGGCCGGTAGAGTTCGCTTTCCCCTTCGCGGAACTCCTGCGCCTTGTCCGTCAGGCCGCGCGACAAGGCATCCGTTTCCTGGACACCGCGCCGGGCCGCATACTCCCGCACTTCCTGCGTGATCTGCATCGAACAGAACTTGGGGCCGCACATGGAACAGAAATGCGCCGCCTTGTGGCCTTCCTTCGGCAGCGTCTCGTCGTGGAAATCACGCGCCTTTTCCGGATCGAGGCCGAGGTTGAACTGATCCTGCCAGCGAAACTCGAAACGCGCCTTGGACAGCGCGTTGTCGCGCAGCTGCGCGCCGGGGTGGCCCTTG
>JAJXTQ010000034.1 GCA_021783685.1 Pseudomonadota bacterium
TCCAGCTGCGGGTATCGATGAAATGCGCCATGCTGGTGGTCTCGGAAACCACCACCACCGTGCGCCCGTGCCGGCTGACGGCAAGGCCTTCCGGCTCGATGCCCACCGGGATCTGCCGGATCCACTGGCCCGTGGCGAAATTGATCACCGTCACCAGGGCATTGTTCTCGTTGGAGACGTAGACCTTGTCGCCCGAGGGGGACATGGCCAGGGTCTCCGGATCCGGCCCAGTCTTGATCCGGCGCACCACCTTCAGTGTCTGCGTATCGATGACGTCGATGTTGCCGGAATCCCCATCGCACACCAGAACGTACTTGTGGTCCGGTGTCGCCACGATCCCGCGTGGCCGCTGGTCGGTGGGGATCGTCGCGATCACCTTGTAGGTCTCACCGTTGAGCACGGTGACCGTATCGTCGACTTCGTTCGTGACGAACAGCTCGGTGGCGCGCGCCCGCACCGCGCAGACCCCGAACACGACAAACGAGGCGATCAGCGCCGTGCAGCGTCCGGTCAGTGCAGGTCGCATTTTGTCTCCGGCTTGTCGAAGCCCAGCGTGTCGGTCGTGTAGCCGGGGTGAAGAAAACCATGCTGCGGCGACATCGACACGACCATCAAGGGCGTCGCGAGCAGCACGGGCTGGCGCAGCTGCTGGTCCCAGCGGCGGAACGTCAGCCCCTGCCCCTTGTAGCCAGCGACCAGGAAATCCTTCGAGCGCAGGTACTTGCGCAGGGGAACCGCGGTGGTGATTCCGGCGCGCATGACGGCATTGCCGATGATCCGCACCGCCAGCCAGCCGCCATAATCGCGCTGAGTCATGTTCCGGTGGGCAAACAGGTCGAATCGCTGCTGCATCTGCAGGGCGGCGTAGGACTGATAGGCTGGCGTCCATGCGGTCGCAACCAGCCCCTGTGTTCCGACCACCGGGCGAGCGGCAAAGGTGTTATAGGGCAGGTAGTCGCCGAACAAATCCGTTTCGTCGGCCACGAAGATCACGTCGTAGTCCGCGTCGACCTCGGTGGCGAGCGGCATCTGAGTCTGGATCTGCTGATAACCGGTGTCACTGCGGCGCGACCCCGGGTTGTAGTTGTAGATCTTGTCCGCGGCGACATGCGCTCCGTAGCGCATCGCCGAACGGCGGATGTCGGCCGCGTACACGGCATCCCCGGGCGTCGGTCCCTGGATGATGAACCAGTGCGTCCAGCGCTTGAGCACCAGGTACTGCGCCAGCGCATCGGTCTGCATCGCCTGGTTCGGCAGCAGATGGAACACGTTCGCCCGGCAGTCCTGCTGACGCAGGCTGTCGTCGATGGTGCGCATGTCCAGGATCACGGCGTTTTGCGCCGCCGGCAGATTGGCCACCGTCAGCAGATCGTTCGCCTTCAGGTCGGCGATGATGACCGCCGGCCCATGCGCCAACAGCTGCTGCGCCGCGGCGACCAGGTTGCCGCCGTCCGGCACGGTCACGACGTTCAGCTTGAAGTGCCAGCCGATGAACTTGCCAGCCGTGTTGAGCTCGTAGGTCGCCTCCTCGGACCCGGCCACCCCGAGGTCTGCCGGGTGGGTCTCAAGCAGCGACGGCAGAATTTCCGGGTTGAAGTGGTATTTCTCGCGCAGGAAATTGATCGTGAAGGTCCTGACCCCGGCCGCCGCCGCCGGCGCCGCGCTACCGATCAACAGGCTCGCGCCGGCCAGCAGGGCCAGCGCGAGCCGTCCGATGTGCCGCAGGCTGCGTCCCACGTCCGTGTTCCGCTCAATGGTACTTGTGGCCCGGCGGTCCGCTGTAGGCCGAGCGGATCCAGGTGATGATCTTCCAGACGTCGCTCGCGTGCTTAACCACCAGGCCCATCTCCGGCATCGGTCCGACGACGTTCTCCAGGCCCTCGCGCTGATAGCCTTGCTTCTGCAGCTTATCCGATCCGTACGAGATGAGGCGGAACAACGTGTCGTCGCTGCCGCCGTAGATCCACACGCCGTTGATCAGCGGCGGGCACATGCCCCCGCCCCCGCCCCCGCCATGACAGCCGCTGCAGCCATAGCTCATGAACAGCTTATGCCCTTCCTTGGCCATCTTGGCACTGCCGTGGTACGGATTGTGCAAGGTTCCCTTCGGCGCCTTGGCGACCAGCTGCAGCGGCGGCGCGTTCAGGTCCGCCGGTGTCTGAACGAATGACGGCGGCGCGGTCCCGGCGCGCGACGGCAGGGCGATCCAACTCCCGGCCGCCACCAGCGTGAAAGTCAGAATCGCCAAACCCGCAAAGCGTGTCCTCATCGTGTTCTCCGGTTACTGTGTGAATCGTGACGCCGCAGCCTATGGATGCGCCAGCAGCTCGAGGGTTCGCGTGGCGCCGAGATTGTCGTTGGCGACGGCGATGTCGTGCGCAGTCTGGCCCGCAGCGGTTTTCATCTGCGCGTTCGCGCCCGCCTGGATGAGCAGGCCGATCATCGGGGAGTTGTCGTGCGCGGCCGCGACCATCAGGGCCGTGACGCCCTGCGCATCGGCGGCATTCACATTCGCCTTGTGGGCGAGCAAGGCGCGCGCGATGCTCATTGGGCTGTGGACCTGCGTCAGACGCAGCCGGCTGTCGGCCGACGGCGGCCGATCACTGGCGACGATCATGAGCGGCGTCAGGCGGTACTGGCTGGCCGGAGCGTTCACGTCCGCGCCCGCCTGGATGAGCGCGTAGGCCGCATCGAACTGCTGCTCCTCGATCGCCATGCCGAGCAGCGTGTAGCCCGGCGGCGCTCCCTCGTTGGGATTGGCGCCATGCGCGAGGAGCAGTCGGATCGCCGGCGCGCGATTACGCAGCACCGCCCCCATGAGCGGCGTTGCGCCCCCGCTGTCATGCCGATTGACCTTAGCCCCGTGGGCGAGCAGCAGTTGGATCATGGGCAGGCAGCCAGCGCGGGCCGCCATCATCAGCGGCGAGTTGCCGAGATTGGTCAGGGCGTTGACATCGGCGCCCTTGCCGATCAGATAGGCCGCGCGCGATACGTCGTTGGCGATCACTGCGTCGTCGAGCTCCTTCGTCGGACTCGATCCTTCGGCCAGCCACCGATCGAGCCGGGTACGCGAAATCGTCCAGTGCGTCGCCTTTGCCCCCGTGTCTGAGACCGAGTGCGACAGCATGTAGCTGCCGTGTGCCGGCAGGGTGCCCGCGATGAGGCAGTCGGCGCACTGCACCAGCGGCACGCCGTAGTCGTGCAGAATCTTCTCGATGGCCGCCCGGTTCGCCTTCAGGGCATTGTTGAGCGCATAGCGGAGCACGACGTCACTCGGCTGCAAACCGATGGCCAGGCTGAACTCCATGGGCACCGAGTCATCCATGAGGTTGGTCGGCTGCAAGGTGAGCGGCTCGCCCTTCATGGTCTTCAGCCACCCGGCCATGGGTCCCCAGGCGCCGGCGATGTCGAGCTTGCCGTCGGCCACCTCCTGGACCTGGTTCCAGGGCTGGTGCGCCGGATTCGACTCCGTGTCGCTGTGCACCGGCCATACCTGCACGTGCTGGTAGACGTCGTGATCCTGCAGCGCCTGACGCAATGCCGAGATCTGGAATACGCCGAGTCGCAACCGCTTCAGCTGCGGATCATCCAGGCTCTTGATATCGAGGTGCTCATCGTTGCGCCAGACGAGCACGTACGTGGTCCGATAGATCGGGATCGTCGGCAGGATCCCCTTCGCATGCACCGGCATGTCCATCAGCAGATCGCACTCGTCGGCGGTTCCGAACGCCTGGCCGACGACGCTCCCGGTATAGGCGCGCCAGTAGTAGTGGATGCGCGCACCCATCGACTTGGCGAGCACCTCGAGAATCTTGTTCTGGTACCCCTGCCGCTTGTGATTGGACAGCGGCATGTCGCCGGGGTCAGCGCAGACTCGAAGCACCCGAAAATGCTTGGTGAGCGCGGCTTGTTTCGCCGCGTCCTTTTCAGCCCGGTCGAGCTGATTAAAGTCCTTACCCGCCCACGGGCCGACCAGTCCCGTGGACTGGCCCGCTGAGCCGGCCGCGGCGGCATCAGCAAACGCAGGTGACATCAGTACGGCTGTGACCAACGCAGCGGCCACCGGCAATACCCAGCGGACCGATCGCGGCATTAAAGACATCGCGTGTCCCCGTCCTCGTCGACCATCCGGTTCCCGCAGGCTCCCGGCGTGGCGCCGGAAGAGCGGGAAGTTCGGCACCCTGCGGAGGCCCGTGCCCCCGCAGGGTGCCCAAGGTCAATCTAGCACAATCCCATCGTCACATTCCCGTGTCGAACCGCTTCGGCAAACGGAACGTGTACAGCGTGCCGCCCTGGGGAATCAGGTTGAGGTGCGTCGCCTTGGCCATGGCCGTCGCACCGATTGCGCCGTACTTGTCGTTCAGATCAAGCCCCGCCGTCACCGGCAGTCCGATCCAACCGCCGATGCCGGCGAAGATCGATACGTACTGACGTCCATCGACCGCCCAGGTGATGGGGTTGCCGATGATGCCCGAACCGAGCTTACGCTCCCAGAGGATCTTACCCGTCTTGGCGTCGACCGCGCGGAAGTACCCGCCGAGATCGCCGTAGAACACGACTCCCCCGTTGGTGTTCAGCGTGCCGCTCCAGTTCGGATACTTGTCCGGGATGTTCCACAGCGTCTTGCCGGTCACGACATTGAAGGCCTTCAGGCGACCCGCGACCCCCGGCTTGTGCTCGTACATGTAGACGTTGGCGAACACGTAGACCAAGCCCTGCTGGATGTCGGTCCGCGGTTGCGGCGTGTCCTGCATGCACCAGTTGTTGGTGGGCACGAAGAACACCTGCGGATCCGCTGGGTTGACCGACGCGGGCTGCTGATCCTTGCCGCCCATTGCCGACGGACAGGCCTGCGCCATCTGGTTGACCAGCAGCGGCGAGTGCTCGTACACCTTCACCGGGCGACCGGTGTGCAGGTTGACCTTCTCGGCCCAGTTCACATAGACGAACTTGTGGGCCGCGAGCAACGTGCCGGTCCGGCGATTCCAGACGTAGGCGAAGCCGTTGCGATCAAACTGGACGAGCGTCCGCTGCATCCGACCGTCGATGTTCATGTTGACCAGGATCGGCTCGTTGACGCCGTCATAGTCCCACTGATCGAACGGGGTCATCTGCATGGCCCACACGACCTTGCCCGTCACGACGCTGCGGGCAAACATGGTCATCGACCACTTGTTGTCCCACTTGCCGTCGTTGCAGGCCGCCTGGGTCTTCGGATGCGCGCCGCAGCGATACGAAGGACTCCACAGGCCGGGGTTACCCGAGCCGTAATAGAAGAGCTTCAGCTGCGGGTCATAGCTGTACCACGCCCAGGCCGCGCCACCGCCGCGCTTCCACTCGTCCCCGGGATAGGTAAGCCCGAGCTTGTGCCCGTAGGTGCCGTACTGTGGGTTCCACTTGTTGGTCTGGGGCGTGAAGCCGACCTGCGCGTCGGTACCGTCGCTCCAGTACTTCCACAGGAGCTTGCCGGTCTGCAGGTCGAAGGCCTTGATCTCGCCGCGCGCGCCGAACTCATCACCACCGAAGCCGACGATCACCTTACCATCGGCGATCAGCGGCGCGTTGGTCACGGTCTGACCGCGATTCGGCCAAGCGTGCTTGACCTCCCAGTCGACCTTGCCGGTCTTGGCGTCGAGCGCGATGAGGTATCCGTCGAGGGTGTTGAAGAGCACCTTGCCGTCGGCATAGTTCAGACCGCGATTGACGGTGTCGCAGCAGGCACGCGGCACGGCCGACAGGTCGCGCCCCGTCTTCTTCACATAGTTCCAGACTTCGGCGGGATGATCCGGATGCGACAGATTCAGCGCCTGAACGATGTTCGGCCAGCCGCTGACGAAGTACATCATCGGCGTACCGTCGACGTTGACGACGATCGGTTGGCCCTCCTGGCCCCGCAGGGTGCCCAGAGACTGGGCCCAAGCCATCTCCAGGTGCTTCGCGTTTTCGGGATTGATCTGCGACAGATCGCTGTGTCGGTCGAGCGCAAAGTTCTGGCCCATCGCCGGCCAGAGGTTTGGATTTGCGCTGGCTGATGTGATTTCGGAGTCAGTTCCGGCTCGGGCAACCGAACCCGCTCCGCAGGCGATTCCCGCCGCCAAGAGGATGACTGTCGGCGCTACAAATCTGCGCCATTTCGCTAATTTCATAGATCCCCCTTTGATGAGAATGTCGAGCTCGCTGCCGCCCCGCCGAATACGGTCGCCCAGACGGCCAAGGATCGGAACTGATCGCCCATTGTTCCCTCCCACATTCTTGGTTGTTCGCAACTGCGGTCGATTCCCTACGCTCCTCTACCGCATCCGGGGCTGACATAGCTTGCGCTGCATGTCGGGCACGGTTGCATTGCCGGGCGCTATGAATACACCCGTGGCCACCGCCCTGCAACGCTAACCGTGAACGAACTCGTCGCTTTTTGGCACCGCGCCGCCAGTGTCCTCAGAGTGTGCCAACAATGGAACGCATTGTGCCCGGCCGGGTCCTGCCGCCGACCGTGCCGGCGCCTCGGCCGGCGCCCGGTGCCAAGACGCAGTCCAACATGTGCGGCGGCGCCGTGCGGTCGGATCTGACGAATGGGGGTGCCCGCGTTGGAATGAGCGCATAAACCGCGGGAAATTGCCGGATGGCGGCATTTCGCGCCGGGATGAGGCCAGCCGAGCTCCGTGGATCGCGAATACCTCCACCGGCGCGTCCGGGCAGGACTCGTGCGGGTTGCAGGGTGGAGAACGCGCGTGTGAGTCGATCAGTGTGGTGGGGCGTGGCAAATGCCGCTCGGGCGCCGTGCAGGCGCCCGAGCGGACTTTCCATGCCGCGAACGCTCGCGCTCGCACGCGGCGTCGCCGCCACGGTCGCTGCGCGGCGTGGCCGTTCAAACTCAGTGCGCGGTCGCCGCGCGCCGAAGCGGCGGTGAGCGCACCGGGGGGCCGCGACCGCAGCCCCTCGCCGCCCTCACGCGGCGAGCGTGCCCTTCTGCTTGGCCGTGTGGGTAGCGATCGCGTCCATCAGCGCCGGAGAGAGGCTGTCATAGGGCTCGAGGCCCAGCTCCTTCAGCCGTGCGCGAACCTCGCCCATACGCGCCGGAGGGAAACCGGACTCGATGATGGAGGAAACGAACGCAGCGAACTCCGGGGCCGCCCAGCCATTCTCCTGCAGCAGCTCCGGGTGCACGAAGTCGAAGCCGTAGAACGCGTGATCCTTGTTTTCGATGCGCCCGTAGAGATGCACACCGCAGCCGGTGCAGGCATAGCGCTGGATGACTGCGCTCGGGTCGACGATCTTGAGCTTCTGTCCATTGGCCACGACGCTCAGCTTGTCGCGCGGCACGACCGCCACCAGGGAAAACAGCGCGCCCTTTGGCTTCCAGCACTTCGTGCAGCCGCAGACGTGGTCGAACGCCACGTTGGCGCCGATGCGCACCTTGACCGGATCGGAGCTGCAGCGGCACACGAGCGTGCCGCCCGGGAAATCCGCCCTACCCGCTTTGACTCCGTGGTCGACTGCCGGATGAATCGAAATAGCCATGTTAGGTTCCTCTTGCTTGGTTTGAATTCTGCGCCTCAGAAGGTCACGACGGTGCGGATGGATTCGCCGCGGTGCATCAGGTCGAACGCCTCGTTGATCCGCTCGATCGGCAGCACGTGCGTGATCAGCTCGTCGATGTTGATCTTCTTGTCCATGTACCAGTCGACGATCTTCGGCACATCGGTACGCCCGCGCGCCCCGCCAAAGGCCGTCCCCTTCCACACCCGCCCGGTCACCAGCTGAAAGGGCCGGGTCTTGATCTCCTGCCCCGCCCCGGCTACCCCAATCACCACCGAGACTCCCCAGCCGCGGTGACAGCACTCCAGCGCCTGGCGCATCAGCTCCACGTTGCCCACGCACTCAAAGCTGTAGTCCGCCCCGCCGTCGGTGAGCCCCACCAGGTGCGCCACCAAGTCCTCCTTGATCTCCCGCGGGTTCACAAAGTGCGTCATCCCAAAGCGCTCCGCCAGCGCCTTGCGCTTCGGATTCACGTCAACCCCAATGATCTTGTTCGCCCCCACCAGGTGCGCACCCTGAATCACATTCAGCCCAATCCCTCCGAGCCCAAAAACCACCACGTTCGCACCAGGCTCAACCTTCGCGGTGTTGATCACCGCACCCACCCCGGTGGTCACCCCGCAGCCGATGTAGCACACCTTCTCAAACGGCGCGTCCGCACGAATCCTCGCCACCGCTATCTCCGGCAGCACCGTGTAGTTCGAGAACGTCGAGCACCCCATGTAGTGGTGCACCAGCTTGCCCTGGTACGAGAAGCGGCTCGTCCCATCGGGCATCAGACCCTTGCCCTGCGTCGCGCGAATCGCCGTGCACAGGTTCGTCTTGCGCGACAGGCACGACTTGCACTGGCGACACTCCGGGGTATACAGCGGAATCACGTGATCGCCCTTCTTCACCGAGCTCACCCCGGGACCCACCTCCACCACCACCCCGGCTCCCTCGTGACCAAAAATCGCCGGAAACAGACCCTCGGGGTCCGCCCCGGAGCGCGTGAACTCGTCCGTGTGGCACACCCCGCTCGCCTTGATCTCCACCAGCACTTCCCCGGCCTTCGGACCTTCCAGGTCCAGCATCACCACTTCCAAGGGCTTGCCAGCCTCAAACGCGATCGCGGCTTTGGTCTTCATATCTCTCCCGATACGTCTGTACAACAAGGCCTGAGTCTACCGGCTTCCGGCCTCCCCGCTCCACCGCGGCGCGCGGGCCGCGGGGGACAGCCGCGCGACGGACAGAATGCCCGCGCCGGCCGGCGGCTGGAGTCTACGCGGCACTCCGCGCTGCATTGCCGCGCGGCGCCCGGGCGACATCGGGCCTGCGGTACTGTCCCGATTCGGAACACATTTGGGGGTCGCTGTGCCGAACTTGGGCCTGCCGGGTTGCCAGGAGGCCCTCGAGGCGCATAATCGATGATTCGAGGATCAGAGGGGGACGCCATGCTAGGGGCAACTGATGGTCGCCAGCGCCAAGGGCTGGCGGCGGCGCGCGCGACCTCGCGGCATGAGGATCCGGTAACCCCGGAGTACATCCGGCGCTCCTGGCTGCGCTGCCTCAATCAATACCACCTCGACCCGAAATCCGAGCACGAACCCTACGTCCTGCCCCGACAGGAGCGCCTGCGCCGCAAGGACGAAAACCGGGACCTGCTGGCGCTGGCCGACGCGGAAATGGCGCACCTGTACCACCAGCTGGCTGGCTCGGGCTATTCCATCATCCTCACCGATCGCGACGGCGTACTGCTCGATTACTACGGCGACTTCAGCTTCCGCAACGCCGCCTTCCGCACCGGACTGGTGCTTGGGGCAATGTGGGACGAGGAACACGGTGGCACCAACGGCATGGGCACCTGCCTGGTCGAGCGCACCCCGATCATCGTGCACCGCGAGCAGCATTTTTTCGCCCGCAACAACGGCCTGACCTGCTGTGCCGCGCCGATCTTCGACCATCGCGGCGAGCTGATCGCCGTGCTCGATGCCTCGGGGGAATCCGACCGCGCCCAGCAGCACACCCTGGTGCTGGTCAACATGGCCGCGCAGATGATCGAGAACCGGCTGTTCCTGCACCACTTCCGCGATGCCAACGTGGTGCGTTTCCACAGCCGCCCGGAGCTGCTCGGCACCTGGGGCGAGGGCATCATCGCCCTCGATGCGGCCGGCACGATCAGCGCGCTCGACCGCAATGCGCTGTTCCAGCTCGGTCTGAAATCGGCCGCCGAGCTGATCGGAGCGCCGCTCGAGCGGGTGTTCACCGTGTCGCTGGGCGCACTGCTCGCGCGCAGCCAGCGCAAGTCCTTCCACCCGCTTACGCTGTACGACGCCCGACATGGCGGGCGCGTGTTCGGCATCGCGCAGGCCCCGCAGTCCAAGCGCGCCGGCCGCTCGCGCGGGGCGCCGAGCGCGGAGCCCACCCCGCTCGATCCGAACCGCGGACCGCTCGAGGCGCTCGACCTCGGCGATCCGGTGATGGCCCGCAACATCCAGGCCGCGCGCCGTACGCTCTCGCGTGACATCCCTATCCTGCTCATCGGGGAATCCGGCACCGGCAAGGAATGCTTCGCCCGCGCCCTGCACGCCTCGAGCGAGCGGGCCGAGCGGCCCTTCGTCACACTGCATTGCGGCTCGCTCGCCGAGGCGCCCGGTGCGAGCGCCACCGCCTCGCCGCCGGCGGCAGCGATCGGCTCGCACGCCGAACCATTCATCGGGCGCATCATCCAGGCCAACGGCGGCACCCTGTTTCTCGATGATGTCGGCGAACTGCCGACGACGCTGCAGACGCAGCTGCTGCAAATACTCGAGGAGCGAGCGTTGCCCGCGTGCGCGGCGAGCGACGCGCTGCGCGTCGACATTCAGCTCGTCAGCGCCACGCGCCGCGACCTGCACGAGAAAGTCCTGCACGGCCAGCTGCGCGAAGACCTTTTCTACCGGCTGCAGGGACTCGTCCTCAGCCTGCCGCCGCTGCGCGAGCGCAAGGACAACGCGGCCATCATCCGCCACATCTTCGCCCAGGAAGTCGCCGCCACGCCGGCGGTGAGCATGGGCGAGGACATGGTCGATGCGCTCAAGGCCTACAGCTGGCCGGGCAACATCCGCCAGCTGCGCAACGTGCTGCGCGGCATGATCGCCATGCGTTCCTCCAACCAGCTCGATGCCGGTTGCCTACCGGCAGAGTACGGCGCCGGCGAGGTGCGCGGCGAGGAGACGCTGCCCGAGGAGGCCAAGTGCCTGAACCCGCTGGAGCGGGCTGAGCGCAGTGCACTGCTGCACGAGATCGAGCTGTACCAGGGCAATCTCAGCCGCGTCGCGCACTCCCTCGGCATCGGCCGCAACACGCTGTATCGTAATCTGCGGCGGCTACGGATCACGCTGCCGGTACGACGCTGAGCGATCCTCCGGGTCCGCGGGCTACCGCAACCCGGGCGCGCGACAGGCCTGCGGCGCGATGCCGTGCCGCTTCATCTTGCGGTACAGCGTGTTGCGGCTGACACCCAGATCGGCCGCCGCCCGGCTGACGTTGCCGCGGTTGACA